>CADCWH010000333.1 GCA_902806395.1 uncultured Thermomicrobiales bacterium
CTGCCGCCCCCGTCTGCCATATCCCATGAGCGACGAACGGCGACATGGGATTACATGCCGCCAGGGAGATTCGCCCATCCGGGACACTTGTCTCGGATCCTATCCTCGTGTGAACTGCCCTCGCGTGGGTCGGCGACCTCAGATCCGGGCTTCCGCTACTGAACGTGGGATCGGGCAGGTGACGCCCCTCCCCGCTAGCCCGCGGTACCCGTCCGAGGCCGCGGAGGGCTCGTCTCACCCGTTGGTGCCTCTCCGGACAACCGATCGGCGGACACGTCGGTCCGGGGGACGATTGACGCCCTCCTGCGGCGACTCCTATGATGCCCGTGCCGCAGGGGACGGTCGGGTCCCTCTCCCCACCGTGGCTTCAGGGAGGGACCGCGCATCATGAGCGTCCCGAACAACGCAACAGGGGCCGACGCGACGATCCATCACATTCGGCCCAAACCAGCGGACGACCTCCCCCACGCGATGCCATCGCCATCGCCGCATCACCACCTGCCGCTCCCGCCGACGCCACTCGTCGGCCGGGAGCGAGAAGCGGCAGAAGCCGTCGCCTTGCTCCGTCGTCCGAGTGTCCGGTTGTTGACGCTCACCGGCCCGGGGGGCGTGGGCAAGACCCGACTCGCTTTCCGGATCGCCGCTGACTTGGCATCAGAAGTAGACCAGGTCGTCCTGGTAGAACTCGCTCCGGTCGGGGACCCTGACTTGGTCCTCCCGACCGTCGCCCAGGCGCTGGGCGTATCGGAGGGCCCCAGGCGTCCACTCCTCGCGACGATGATCGATGCGATCCACCGCCGCAGGCTCCTGCTCGTCCTCGACAACCTGGAACAAGTCATCACCGCGGCATCGGACGTGGCGGCCTTGCTCGCAGGATGTCCGAGACTGACGATCTTGGCCACCAGCCGCATCCCTCTGTCGATCCGCGCGGAGCAGCAGTTTCCCGTCGCGCCGCTCGCTCTTCCAGCCTCGAGTGGCGTGAATTCGCTCGAAGAATTGGCGCGTACCGAGGCAGTTGCACTGTTTGTCCAACGCGCGTGCGCTGCCCTCCCATCCTTCACGCTGACGCGCCAGAACAGCGCGGCGGTGGCCGCGGTCTGCGCTCGGCTCGATGGGTTGCCGCTGGCGATCGAGCTGGCCGCCGCGCGAGTAAGGCATTTCCCTCCCCCAGCGCTGTTGACCCGGCTCGACAAGCGGTTGGCGTTGCTCACGGGCGGACCGGGCGATGCACCCGTTCGACAGAGGACGCTGCGCGACGCGATCGCCTGGAGCTACGACCTGCTCGATCCCGGCAGCCAGGTGGTGTTTCGGCGCCTCTCTGTCTTCGCCGGCGGCTGGGACCTGGACGCCGCGCTCGCGGTGGTACTGGCCGGGGACGACGTCGATGCCGAGATCGAGGCGATCGACCGGATCACCACCTTGGTCGATCACAACTTGGTCCGGCAAGAGACCGTTGGTTCTACGCCGCGATATTCCATGCTCGAGACCGTCCGCGAGTATGGGACGAGCGAGTTGGAGGCGAGTCGGGAACGTGCGGAGATCCGACGGCGGCACGCCACCTATTTTCTCGAGGTGGCGGAGCAAGCCGAGGCGGCCCTGATGGGGTCGGAGCAGGGTCGGTGGTTAGAACGGCTGGACGCTGACCATGACAACCTTCGGTCGGCTCTCGCGTGGGCGCTCGATGAAACGTCACGGCAAGCCGACGACGGGGGTTCGACTTCATCGGAGTTCGGTTCTCCGGAGATAGGCACTTCGCTGCGGTCGTCCCTGTCGAGGGTACCGTCTCCTTCCGAGGTGGGTCTCCGCATCGCCGCCGCACTCTGGCGGTTCTGGGACGTCCGCGCCCAATTCAGCGAAGGGCGGGGGTGGCTGGAGCGGATGTTAGTGGCCGACCACGGTAATGCGTCAGACGCGCGGGCGAAGGCCCTCAACCGACTCGCGAACCTCGTCACCGATCAGGGGGACTACGGGCGGGCTCGTGAGCTGTACGACGAAAGCTTGGTGATCAGTCGGGGAACGGGGAACCAGACCGGCATCGCCGATACCCTCAACTCGATCGGGTTGTTGGTAACCACTCAAGGCGATCTCGACCAGGCACGGCGTGTGTTTGAGGAGTGCTTGGAGGTGCGGCGCCTGATCGGCAACCCCGTCGGCACGGCGCTCACGCTGAGCAACCTCGGGTGCGTCCTAGACGCCGAAGGTGACCATGACCGGGCATGGGACCTGTTGGGCCAAGCTTTGGTCATCCAACGGGACGTCGGAAATTTGCGCCACGTCGCCTACACCAGCATCGACATGGGCAAGGTCGCCCTGGCCCGGGGCCAGATCGACGAGGCGAGGACGTTGTTCGAGACCGGCCTGCGCGGTGGTCGTGAGCTCGACGATCGCTTCGGGATTGCCGACGCGCTCCACGGCCTGGGTCGTGTCGCGCTCGTCCGCGGGGAAACCACCACCGCGGCTTTCCACTTGGCCGAAGCGCTCACGAGGCGACGCGAGATCGGCGACAAACGGGGCGTGGCCGAATGCGTCGCGGACTTTGCGGCAGTCGCGCTCGCGGTGGGTGACGGCGCGAGGGCGGCGTGCCTCCTGGGGGCCTCGGAGGTGCTGCGCGAGCGGCTCGGTGTAGTGCTCTCGCCAGTCGAGAGACGACGGGTGAGTGAAACCACATCGAGTGCCCGCGAACCGATGGGTGCCGCACCGTTCGGGACCGCATGGGCGATCGGACGCGAACTGTCAGAAATTGATGCCAGCGAGGAGGCGATGGCACTGGCTGCCGTGGTCAAGGCCAAGGCGGACGGCACCGGGACGACCGACAACGCCGTCGGAGGACTAGGAACGAATCGCGGGGTGGTCGAAGCGCCGAACGCCCAACTGCCAAGTCGCCTGACGCGGCGTGAGCAGGAGGTATTTCGCCTTCTCATCGCTGGCCATACCAACCGCGAGATTGGGGAAACCCTGTTCATTAGCGAGCACACCGCGATGCGCCATGTCGCGAATCTCTATGCCAAACTCGGCGTCGGCTCGCGCGCTGAGGCCGTTGCCCATGCTCACCGCATCGGTTTCATCTGAGAACGGAATAACTCGCCGTCTCCCGCGACGTGCCCGACGCGACCTTTCGGTTGGCCCGAAGTCTCCCGCCACCAACCAGTCGGCACGTTCATCGGCCAATCTAGGGCGACTCTGCCGAGCCGACGGGCCGGCCTGGGGGTCCTAGGTAGTCACCCTGTTTGTCTACATACCATGTAGTTTCCCGAGCGCGATGGGAAGTGATCAGTTCTACCGATGCTGGCCCGTCCGGCCGGCCATACAGTGTGTTCAGCGGCAAAAACCACCCACGGTCGAGCCGCCCAGACCCGACGCCAATGACCCAGGCCCGATCGCGACGGGTGACGGTCGCTACCACCCCATCGGAAGGATGCTCACGTGTTCAATCGCCGGATCCCTACCCACGTCACGACGCCCGACACACTCTCGACCGTCCGACCACGACCACAGCATCAGGAGCAACCAGTGACCTCACGGATGTCCATCCGACGGCTGTCGACCGTCGTGACCGCCGCCGCCGCGCTCGCCTTCGCCGCCCTGCCCGGTCTCACCGCCGCTGAGGCGGCGGTCTACTCCGGCGGCGGCACCATCGCCATCAGTGCTCGCCTCTGCGAGACGATCCCGGTCAATCCACTCGACTGTCCAAACGCCGGTGGGACCGGCGCGCTCTCCGCCGTCTCCTACGCCGGGGACGTGGTCCTCGAAACGGAAGACGCGCTCATCCACGGCGGCACCTTGGTTTGGGGAGAGGCGGGCGATGTCCCGGTGACCGGCTATCACATCTCCCTCGAGAACATGCAGCAATGGGAGGGTTATGAATTCGTCGACTTCGTCGGCGGACCGGGCTCCGACGGCGGTTCAGGAGTGCATGGCCCGTATGTCCAACTCACCGAGCAGCAGCCAGCCGCCCAACTCTACCTGGTCTTCGTGGTTGATGACGGCACTGACGACGGCGCGCCGGCCGAAATCGACAGCGATGGAGATGGCTTCTCGGACTATCACGAGCTGGAGATCCTCACGAGTGACCCAAATGCCTGGGATACCGATGGTGACGGCCTCGGCGACTACGAGGAGGTGATGACCCACGGCACCACTCCGGTGGAGGCCGACGCCGATGGGGACGGGCTCGATGACGCCGGGGAAGTCGCGGCCAACACGGGATCATACGACCCTGACAGCGACGATGACGGCGCGAGCGATGGCTCGGA
>CADCWH010000334.1 GCA_902806395.1 uncultured Thermomicrobiales bacterium
CGGTCATGCCGCTCATACCACCGCCAGAACCGGCGCACCGCCCGCATCCCCACCCTCGCTCGCGATTGAGACTCATTCGCATGCTGCGGGGAAGCCTACGTTGCGGGGGCGGACACGTCAACGCTTGAGCCGGTCGCGTGGGGCCAAGTGCGACGTCGCCGCGCGATAGCACACCTCTCACTCCGGCGGGCGGTCTGGATGGCGCCTCGCCGATCACGGCCCATGGCGGCCACCGCGGAGTTCTCGCAGCCACCCGGTCAGGGCGCATCCCGCCCATCGCCCATGGAGTCGAGAGGCAGGGAACCCGGCGGGACCACGTGATCAAGGTCGATCACCATCTCCCGCACATCGATCTGGAGTCCCTGACGCGGGACCCACTCCTGGTGCTCACCGGTCTGGCGGAATCCGACCCGCCGATAGCTGGCGATCGCCCGCTCGTTGTGGCCGAATACCTCCAGGCGAACTTGGCGCAGCCCCAGTGTCTCGCCGGCCTCGCCGAGGACGAGCCGGGTGGCCTCGGTCCCGAGCCCTTGACCCCACCGGTCCTTCTCGCCGATCACGATGCGGTACAGGCCCGAGCCAGTGGTCCGGATCACGTCGGTGATCGCCGCCGATCCCACCAGCCGCTCCGAATCGGTCTCGTGGATAGCCCAGCACATGCCGCGCGCCGACAACGGCAGGATCAACGTGTCAAAGTACCCCCGGGACTGTCGCTCGGTGAGGGGTGATAGGTCGTGCCGGAGCAGGCGAGCGATCTCGGCATCGGCATACCAACGCTGGAACGCCGACCGGTTCCCCGGTACGTGCCGGCGCAGGGTCACCCGCTCCCCCGTCCGGACGACCTCCCCGCTCTGGGTGCCGTCACCCCGTCCGTGGTGCCCCCCTACTCTGTCCCAAATGTCCCGCCCCATGTGTGCTCCGGTCCCTCCCACCGCCGTCGCCGATCACGGCCGTCGGAAAAACGACGATGGGCCGCCCGGAATTCCGGACGGCCCACGATCGATGGCAGTTTCCCACCTTCCCCGAAGGGATGACTCCTAGTAGCTGCTGCTGTAGCGCGGGGCGGAGGCCCGGCGCTCCTGGAAGCAGTCACGGCAGTAGACCGGCTTGTCGCTCCGCGGCTGGAAGGGGACCTCGGTCTCCTTGCCACAGGACGAGCAGACGGCCGGATAGAGCTGGCGCGCGCCACCACCACCGCCGTAGCCACCGCCGCCACCAGAGCTGTACCCGCCACCGCCGCCGGAGCTGTAGCCACCGCCGCCGGAACTGTACCCGCCACCGCCGCCGTAGCCGCCGGTGCTCGCGCCGGCACCACTATCGTAACCGGAGGCATTGCGCTGGGCCTTGCGGGAGGCCCGACACGACTGGCACCGCTGCGGCTCCGAGAAGCCCCGCTCCTGATAGAACGCCTGCTCACCCGCGGTGAACGTGAAGGCTTCGCCGCAATCCCGGCACGTCAACGTACGATCACTCATTCCGTCTCGACCTCTCCTGGCCGTGGCGTACCCACGACCGGCATGAAAAAAGAAACACCGTGAAACGGTTCCGACGGAACGGGATTCGTACGAGCGGGTTCGGCTCGACTCTTCGGTCACGCGCACGTTTGGGAACGGTCTCGTGCCACGATTATAGCACGCCTGCCGGAAAGTCAAGCGTGCCTTTCGTCCCTCTCCGCGATGGTCGACGTAGGTTTCACCCCGCTCCTGGATCGGTCACCACGCACCCACGCCACCCCTCCGCCGACGGGACGCACTGCCCGTGGCACCGCCGCCCGCGTCCCGGCGATGTTTGGTCCTCCGGCGTCCGGGTCCCGCGGCGCGGCGTTTCCTCCATGGTAGGATGCGCCCGGCCGCGCCGGACGGCGCCGGTCGGCCAAGGTCACCGAGCTCTCCCACGGGCTCCACGTCCGTCGTTGGTCGCGGGATAGCGCTCGGGACGCGGTCGTCGCCGGAAATGCGCGCGGCGCCAGAGAGGTCACGTCACCAGATGAACGTCCACGAATACCAGGCGGCCGAGGTGCTGGCGCGGTATGGCATCCCGACCAACGCCGGGGTCGTCGCCACCGATCCCGACGCTGCCATGGAGGCCGCCCGATCCCTCGGCGGCACGGTGGCCATCAAGGCCCAGGTGCACTCGGGCGGCCGGGGCAAAGCCGGCGGGATCAAGCTGGCCCGCTCCCCGGAGGAGGCCCGCGCCGCGGCCGAGGCGATCCTTGGCCTCGATATCCAGGGGCACATCGTCCAGAAGGTCCTGGTCGTCCCCGGCGTGGACATCGCCCGCGAGTTTTATCTGGGCGTCATTCTCGATCGTCCGAACCGCCGCATCCTACTGATGGCCTCGGCCGAAGGGGGCGTCGATATCGAAGAGGTCGCCCGGGAGAGGCCCGAGAAGATCATCCGCGTCCTAGCCGACCCGACCCTCGGGCTCCAGGCCTACCAGGCCCGCGGCATGGCCTTCGATCTCGGCCTCCCGGCCGACAAGGTGAACGGCTTCGCCGCCATCGCCGCGAAGCTCTACCGAGCCTACGTCGACGAGGACGCCACCCTGGCCGAGATCAATCCGCTGATCCTCACGGGTGCCGGCGACTGGCTCGCCCTCGACTCCAAGATGAGCTTCGACGACAACGCCCTCTGGCGCCACCCCGCCGTCGAATCCCTGCGCGACGAGGCGGAAGAAGATGCGACCGAACTCGAGGCCCGCCGCTCCGGCATCAGTTTCGTCAAGCTGGACGGCTCGATCGGCTGCATCGTCAACGGCGCCGGTCTGGCGATGGCCACCATGGATGCCGTCAAGGTACGGGGTGGCGACCCTGCCAACTTCCTCGATGTCGGCGGTGGGGCGAGCGCCGACCAGGTCGCCAAGGCCTTCGAACTGGTCACCCGCGATCCCAATGTCCGTGCCATCCTGATCAACATCTTCGGCGGTATCACCCGGGGCGACATCGTCGCCGCGGGCATCACCGAGGCCCTTGGCCGGGTCGCCGTCACCGCCCCGATCGTCGTTCGCCTGGCGGGGACGAACGCGGAGGAAGGTCGAGCCACGCTGGCCGCGGCCGGCCTGACCGCCGTCGAGACGATGGACGAGGCCGCGATCCAGGTGGTCGCAGCGGCCGGGCCGGGCTAGCCACCCGGGTCGAGCCTAGGGGGTGGACCCGCCCTATGTGTCCCAGGGCGTCTGCCCTATCCGCGTCGCCCTGGCCCTACTCCCTACCCGGCGTATCCCCTCCCGCCTGAC
The DNA here is from genome assembly GCA_902806395.1 of uncultured Thermomicrobiales bacterium. The sequence continues at coordinate 3,235 of CADCWH010000334.1, forward strand.
ACGTTTCGCCACCACGTCCCCGGCCGAGGCAGGTTCCCGGCCCGCGAAGGAGATCCCGTGAGTATCTTGGTCGACGCGAACACCCGCCTCCTAGTCCAGGGCATCACCGGACGCGAGGGCTCGTTCCATACCGAGCAGATGGTCGAGTACGGCACGCCGGTCGTCGCCGGGGTCACTCCGGGCGGGGCGGGCAAGTCCGTCGCCGGGGTGCCCGTCTTCAACACCGTCGCCGAGGCGGTCCGCTCCACCGGCGCCAACACCAGCATCATCTACGTGCCGGCACGGTTCGCCCCAGACGCGATCTACGAGGCCGTCGACGCCGGGATCGCCCTGGTGATCTGCATCACCGAAGGCATCCCCGTCAACGACATGGTCCCCGCCTTCGCCTGGGTCCGCCAGCGTGGTGCCCGCCTGATTGGCCCCAACTGCCCGGGCCTGATCACTCCTGGACAGGCCAAGGTCGGGATCATGCCCGGCTTCATCCATGCTACCGGCCCGATCGGGCTGGTCTCCCGCTCCGGCACCCTGACCTACGAGGTCGTCGATTCCCTCACCAAGGTCGGCCTTGGCCAGAGTACCGCCGTCGGCATCGGGGGTGACCCGATCATCGGCACGTCGTTCGTCGATGTCCTGGAGTTGTTCCAGGCCGACCCGGCCACCGAGGCGATCGTGATGATCGGCGAGATCGGCGGGACCGACGAGGAGGACGCCGCCGCCTTCATCCGGGAGCGGGTCACCAAGCCCGTCGTCGGCTTCATCGCCGGCCAGACGGCCCCGCCGGGCAAGCGGATGGGTCACGCCGGGGCAATCATCTCCGGTGGCGCGGGTACCGCGGCCAGCAAAATGGAGGCGCTCACGGCGGCGGGGGTCAGCGTCGCCCGAACCCCCTCCGAGGTGCCCGGCCTGCTGCGCACCGCCATGTCGGCCTGACCAGCGCCCACCGATTCACCAGCTGATTACGTCGTACCCCGGTGGGGCCGCAGTGGGCACCCCCAGGCGCCCACTGCGGCCCCACGGCCCACTGATTGGCCCGGGAATCTACCGCCTCGTCGCGGAATCGGGCCCGCCACTCAGGAGGGTGTGGCATCGTTGGCCGAGTCCAACGTTCCCACGAGGAGCCGCTGGAAAGCCGGGGCCAGGATACGTTCGAGGACATCGGACTCGATCGACGCGATCGGTTCCACGGCCACGATATACCGGGCCATCACGAGCCCGACGACCTGGGCACCGATCAGTGAGGCACGGAGCGGCGCGTCGGCTGAACCGAGCCCCTCGATCAGCGGGACGAAGAGTTCTCGGGATATCAACTCCCGGACCATCAGGGCCGCCTCTGGCTCGGACGCCGCGGAGCGCACCAACCCGATGATGCGGAGTCGGCTCTCCTCGGTCTCGAGAACACCCAGGAAGAATCGCGCCAACCTTGCCCCCACGTGGGAGGACTGCCCCTCGAGGATCCGCGGTAGGACCTCCGCCGGGACAAAGGGCAATTCAACGACCCTGACGAAGAGCTGTTGCTTCGACCCATAGAAGTGGATCACGAGAGCCGGATCGACACCGGCCGCCTGAGCAATTCCTCGAACCGATGTCCGATCGTACCCCAATTCGTAGAAGCTCCGGCGCGCCGAAGCGAGGATAGCCTCACGCGTCCCGCTCTCACCGGCGCGTCGACCAGCCCCCGCTGGTTTCCTCACCATTGCCGGCTCTGCGCCCGACGACGCTTGACACGTGAATTCATCAGTCGTAGAATTCATCAACTGATCATTTCAACGGTTGCGGAATTACGATCAGGAGCGTCGCGTGTCACCAGATGTCACCGTCCTTTCTGCCCGTCGTCGCCGGGCCATCTTGATCGTCGTCGGGCTCGCGCTCATGATGGTCGTCTCGGCCGTCAGCGGGCTCAATGTTGCCCTCCCTGATCTGGCCCGGGACACCGGTGCCTCGCAAACCGACATCCAGTGGATCGTCGACGCGTATGCGGTGGTCTTCGCCGGCCTCCTCCTCGCGGCGGGGGCGATCGGGGATCGGTACGGCCGCAAGGGCATCCTCCTGGCCGGGTTGATCCTGTTCGGGGGCGCCGCTTCGGTGGCCCTCGGTGCCGACGACCCGAGCACCCTGATCGCGCTTCGGGCCATTATGGGAATTGGAGCGGCCGCTGTCATGCCGGTGACATTGTCCATCATCACGACCTCCTTCCCTGCCGAGGAACGAGGCCGGGCCGTGGGGGTCTGGGTAGGGATAGCGGGTGGTGGGGCGGTCATCGGCCTGCTGGGGTCTGGCATCCTCCTCGAGTTCTTCGATTGGAGTTCCTTCTTTGGACTGAACGTCGCGCTGGCAGCGGCGGCGATCATTGGGACGCTGGCTTTCGTCCCGACCTCGCGCGATGCTGATCCGCCCCGGCTGGACATCCCCGGAGCGCTCCTCTCGCTCGCCGCCATCTCCACGATCGTGTTCGGATTCATCGAGGGACCCGAGCGGGGTTGGAGCGATGCACTGACGGTAACCGCGTTCGCCATTGGGATCGCATCGCTGATCGGCTTCGTCGCGTGGGAACTGCATATCCCCGAGCCGATGCTCGATCCGCGACTCTTTCGGCTCCGTGGCTTCGAAACCGGCTCGCTGGCCCTGATGGTCCAGTTTTTCGCGTCGTTCGGATTCTTCTACATCGCGCTGCAGTACCTCCAGTACGTCGCCGGGTTCTCACCACTCCGTGCCGCGGTGGCATTGCTCCCGCTCCCGGCCGTCTTGATCCCGGTGGCACGCCGGGCGCCGGACCTGGCACACCGGTACGGCATGAACCGTGTTGGCGCTGCCGGGCTCTCATCTCTCGCGATCGGGCTCGCTGTACTCTCGACCATCACGACCGACTTCGCCTACTGGCAGTTCACCCTGGGGCTGGTGCTCTTCGCCGCTGGGGCGGGTCTGACCGGCACACCGGCCACCACCGCCATCGTCTCATCACTGCCGGTCACCAAGCAGGGGGTCGCCTCCGCGGTCAACGATACATCCCGCGAGCTCGGCAGTGCCCTCGGCATCGCCATCCTCGGCAGCATCCTTAACGCGGGGTATCGTGACGGCGTTGACCGTGCCACCGATGGCTTGCCCGACCCCGTGGCCGACGGCGCCCGGAGCTCCATCGCGTTCGTCCAGTCGAGCGTGGTCGAACAGCTTGGGCCGGCTGGGGTCCCGTTGGTGGAAGCGGCCAGGCAAGCTTTCGTCGACGGCGTTTCGACCGCGCTCCTCGCCGCCGCCGGAATCGTCCTCGTGACCGCACTCATCGTCGTCGTGCGCGCTCCCCGGGCTGGAGCGTTCGAGCGCCAGACCGACCCACCGGGCGATGACGTCATCGATCACGACGTGCCAACCGGCCACGGTGCGGTACGTCCCGAGTCACGGACGACGGAGGCGCCCTGGTCGATGACGTCCTGAGCCCGCGATCGCGGAACCCCAGCGCGCGCACGGCGCCCGGGACATCGGCCACACCTGGCTTCGATCCCGGTGACGGCCCCGGCTCAGCCCGGCTCAGATCCGCTGGGCGTAGATGATCGTTCGGGAGTCATATTCGACCCCGTTGAACGAGCCCCCGCAGGTGATGAGGGTCAACGACTCGCCGCCCGGTCCAGCGAGGATGCCCCCCGCGTCCGTGTAGGCCGAGACCGAGAAGGCCGCCGTCACGGCGTAGGTGAACCCCTCCCCGTTCGGCCCGGTGACGTAGATCGTCTCGCCGCCACCGAGGGAGGCCAGGCCGGCGAAGACCGCCGGTCCGACGGTGTAGTAATCGACGTGCCCCGCCATGACGACGTTGGATCCGTAACCCGGAGCAGAGACGTCCGAGTACCAGCCCACGTTCATCGGGCCGGCCGGCGTCCCCATGACGCCGTCGGCCGAGATGCCGATCTGCTCGATGTAGGCGTCTACACCGATCGAGGGGATCTGGATCCGGGAGGGGGTGAACACACCCCCCGCCTCGTAGGCGAAGCCACCGGCGGAGGCCACCTCGGCATCGAGGCTCGCGAGTTCGGTCAAGTCGCCGCCGGAGAGGGACAGAGCCTCGCCCGACACGGCGAGCAGCCCGGCCACGTCATCGGCCGAAATCGGGGTAAGGTCGACATCCCGCGACCGGGCCAATTCGGTCCCGACCATGGCACGCTCGACACCGGCGCCCTCGGTCATCCAGGCATCCAGTCGGCCGTAGTCATACCACCGCGTGACCTTGCCATAGGCAAGGTGCAACGCCGAGATCGGTGTCCCTAGGGCGTCCTGACCGTTGTCCTCCTCGGTTGCGGCAAAGGCCTCCGGCCAGCGGTCGGCCACCGTCGCCGACCGGCCGGCGGCGACGACGATCGCCGTACCGTCACCGGTGCCGAGGAAGGCGCCCACGTGGCGGTTGCCGCCGACGCGTTTGCCGGCCAAGCGGGCATCCGGATCGGATCGCTCCCGAGCCAGGATCGCCCCGGCCGGCAGGCGCTCGACCGTCTCCCCATCATCGTCGGCGACCAGCACGCCGTACTCGAAATACTGGGTCTCCCGTTCGCCCGCCACCACCTCGGACACCGGGTTGCCCAGGGTCGCGTACCCAGATTCGGCCAGCCAGTGGGCCAAGAACTGACCCCCGAGGGTGTGGCCCGTCTCCCGGACCAGGAAGGCGTCTGCGGTTTGGGCCGAGCCGGACGCGGCTGGGGCAGCCAGGACAATGGTCAGCGCGACGACGGAGACGATCCGGGCGAGGGCCGCCCGGCGAACGGGGCCAGCGTACGGGGCAAGCGGCGCGGGGCGACGGAGCATGAGACCCATGACCAACCTCGGACGTGACCTGAGCGACCGGAGACGAG
>CADCWH010000335.1 GCA_902806395.1 uncultured Thermomicrobiales bacterium
CACGATGAGAATCGCGCCGCCCGCCTCGGACCCGCCGGCGTCCTGGCGGCACCTGACGTCGAGTGCCGTTCCCGTCGTTCTCGCGGGCATCACCCTCCTGGTCCTGCTGGGCCTGTCCTGGCCCGCCAACGTCGTGGTCCTCGTCGGGACCGTGGTGGGTATGCTCGCCGTCCGCTGGCCCGAGGTGGGCCTGACGGCAATGGCGATCGCGATCCCCTTGCAAAACCGTGTTCAGGGACGTGTCGGGTCCGACGATGTCACGTTCAGTGACGCGGTCGTGGTGGCGATCCTGTGTGCCTGGGTGCTGCGGCTGGCCCTGACGAGATGTTGGCCCTCCCTCTCGCCGCTGGCGGCCGCCTATGGCGCCCATGTCGGCGTGGTGTGCCTGTCGGTGTTCGTCGCCCGCCAGTCGAGTCTGTGGTCAATCGAGGCGACCCAATGGGTGATGGGGTTCGGGGTATACCTCCTCGCACATGACGTCCTCGCGCGGCATCGTAGAGCGGCACCCGCGGTGGTGTTGATCGCCCTCGCCTGGCCGGTCCTTCTGTCGGGATACGCCTTCTACCAGGTCCAGAGTTCCGCGGGGCCAGAATCGTTCCGGGTCAACGGCGTGACCCGGGCGTTCGCCACTTTTCGGCACCCGAACGTCTTCGCGGGCTATCTTGACCTCGTGGTGCCGTTGGCCCTCGCCCTCGCTGGCGGCTGGTTGGGCGGACCTCGCCGCTGGGAGACCTTCGCGGGTCTGCCGCGGTTCTGGGTCGGTCTGGCGGCATCGGTGGCGGTCGTCGCCGGGTTCGGCGGGGCGGTGACATCCCAGTCGCGAGGTGGGTGGCTCGGATTGCTGATCGGCTGTGGCTTGGTCGTCTGGCTGACGGGCGGGCTCGTGCGGCTCGCCGCAATCTGCGGTGGGGCTGCGCTGGCGATCTTGCTCCTGGCATCCCCGGCAGGCTCGCAGATCATCGACCGAGTGCAGACATCCACGTTCGAGCCCGGTCGAGCCACCTTGGTCACCCCCGAGAACTTTGCCGTCCAGGAGCGGCTCGCCCACTGGCGAGCGGGGCTCGCGATGGCTCGGGACGAGCCGTGGCTGGGGGTCGGAGCTGGTAACTTCAAAGAGCGCTACCGGGAGTTCACGCCTTCGTGGCGGTTCCGCGTTGCCCGGACGCACGCACACAATGCCTTCATCCATGCCGCCGCACAGACCGGCCTCGTTGGGCTGTTGACATACACCGTGGCCACCGCGACGGTCGGCTGGCGGCTCCGCCGGGCGCTCCAGGTGACGCGCGGTACACCGGCCTCGATCGTGGTGATTGGCGTCATCGGAGGCTGTGCGGCCTTCGTCACCCACGGCCTCTTCGACTACCTGCACACGTACGACCTGCCGAAGATGCTTGGTATCACCATCGCCCTCGGCGAGACCGCCGTCGCCTGGGCCAGCCTGGACGACCTGGCAGCGTCGGAACCGGTGGACCGGCTATGATTGGCGCGCGGGGCGGCGACCCCACTGATTCGACCGGGTGCGACGGCCGCCGGGACGAGACCGCTCGCGCGAAGGGGACGGTGGGTGCTGACGACCGACGACACACGGGCCAGTCCGATCGATTCCGCCTCGACGAACGCCGAACCCATCCCCGATATCCTGGTCGAAGAGCGCCCCGAGAGTCTTGGCAAGCGGTTCCTGAGTCCCCAGACGCTTGTCTCGTTCGGTTTGGCCCTGGCGCTAGCGGTCTTTTTCATCCGCCGGCTGGATATCGACGCCGGAGCGGTCTGGGAGAACGCTCGCCAAGCGAACCCGTTCTTGTTCGCCCTGGCGTTCTTGGTCTTCTACCTCGGCTTCATCCCGCGCGCCCGGCGCTGGCGGGCCATGCTCGCGCGGGCCGGCATTTCCCCGGACCGCGGCTACCCGGTACCGGGCACCACCGGGTTGGTGGAAATCTATCTCCTCTCATGGTTCGCTAACTGCGTCGTGCCAGCCAAGCTCGGCGACGCCTACCGCAGCTACCTCCTCAAGCGGTCGACGAAAGCCTCGTTCAGTACGACCCTGGGGACGATCCTGGCCGAGCGCTTGATTGACCTGGCCGTCCTGTTCGTCGCCATGGTGGGTGCTGCCCTGGTCGTCTTCGGAACGCACCAGCCCGGTCAGGCCCGACAGACCTTCGTCGGCGGTGGGGCGCTCATCCTCGTCGGGGGCATCGGCGTCCTGGTGATGTGGAAGACCAGGGACCACTTCGAGCGCCTGCTGCCGGAGCGCTTTCGCCAGCAGTACGCCCGCCTCCACGACGGCATCTTCGCCAGCCTGAAGCGACCGACGGGGTTCGCTCTCGTCAGTCTCGGTATTTGGTTGAGCGAGGGCCTCCGGCTATTCCTCGTCGCGGCGGCACTTGGCGCCGATATTACCCCCGCGACCGCGGTATTCGTCGCCTTGCTCAGCTCGCTATTGACCGCGATCCCGATCACCCCGGCCGGCCTAGGCCTGGTCGAGGGAGCGATGGTCGTGATGCTGCGCCTCGTCGATGTCGAGGTGTCCCTGGCAGCTTCGATCGCGCTGATGGACCGGGTAATCGCCTACTTCAGCCTGATCGTGGTCGGGCTCGTCCTCTACATCCGCCGCGTCCGAAGCGACGTCCTGTAGGCAACGCGACGTGCGTCTCCTGGCCGACCACAGCGCGGCCGTCAACCAGTTCGCCGGAGTCGGGCGATATGCCCGTCACGTCGTCCCCGCGCTGGTCGAGACCCGCCCGGATTGGAAGATCACCGTAGGGTATGCCTCCGGAGGGGCGAGCCCCGCCGCAGCCCTGGCCGAGGCCCAGTCCGCCATGCCCAGCGGACCAGGTGTCCGGTGGCGCAGGTGGCCGATCGACCGGACGCGGCTGGACCAGCTCTGGTACCGCGCCCGACTACCCCTTCCCGTGCAGGTCCTGAGCGGGTCGACCACGGGTCGGTTCGACGTGGTCTACTCTCCCGA
>CADCWH010000336.1 GCA_902806395.1 uncultured Thermomicrobiales bacterium
AACCAGATGAAGCTCGGCCAGCGCCCGTCGATGGTGGCGTAGAAGGGTGTCACCCCCGCGGCCTTGAGGGTATCGGCGGCCGTCATGAGCTCATCCCAAGTCGTCGGCGGGGTGAGTCCGTTCGCCTCGAAGACCTTCTTGTTGTAGAAGGTCGGCCAGTAGGAGACGTGGTTTGGGATCCCGTACTGCTTGCCGTCGAAGGTGAAGGCCTCCGCGAGCGATTCGGTGACATTGCCGTCGGCAATGGCCTTCTCCCAGACCGAGGTGACGTCCAGTAGGCTCCCGGACTTGTAGAGGTCCTCCATCCGGAAACCTGACCACCAGGTGGAGAAGTCGGGCACCTCGTCCGTCGGCAAGGAGGACAGGATCGTCTGCTGGTAGCTGGTGGTATCGGAATATGGGGTGGTCTCGAGGCCAATCCCGATCGCCTCGGTAGACAGTTGTCCCATCTCCTGATAGAGCTCGTCCCAGGGCACCTTGTCATGGGCGAATCGGAGCGTCGTGGTCTCCTGGGCGGCGCTGACGCCACGCGTCCCGAGCCCACTGGCGAGCACCGCGGCCATGGTCGGCACCGAGAGGCCGAGCGCCATCCCGAGCTTGACGAGATCGCGGCGAGAATGCTGTCCGGACCGAGCCTCGGCCAGGAACTGAGTCATGCGATCGTTCGTCTCCGCTGTGGTCATCGAGGAGATCCTCCTGCCTCGCAAGGCACTATCGGACCCACAACACGACGGTGTGTCCAGCCACCGGCAACGTAGCAACTCCTACAGGGCCTGTCAACGAGCAGGGACTCTAGCCCGAGCGTCCCTCATGCCGACAGAACGTCTCAGCCCCGGACCGCCTCGGAGCGGTCATCTGTCCACCAAATCAAGTGCGACCGTCACGTACCCGCCCGCCTCTACCTCGATCTGAGCCGCGTTGTCGACCACCGCCACCTCCCGTGGGGAACGTTCCAGGAACGTTCCCACCCACGCCCTCGCGACCGGCAATAGGCCGAATGAGAGTCGCACCTCGCGCGACTCGGCAGCGTTCGAGGCGAGGAAGACGACCAGATCGTGTCCGCGCCGTGATGGTGCTAGATGGGTGACCTGAACATCGTGGTCATCGACCGAGCAGTAGCTGCCACGTGCTGGCAGATCCGGTGCGGTGGGGTTCGTCGGACAGCAGACGCCGAGGAGCGGTGCGGCGACGGACGCCCCAGCCCGACCGCCCAGCTGCCGTGCCCCGATCGCGTCGTCGACGGAGACCGCATACCGGAAGGTCATCTCACCCCCTTGCTGAGGTGGGAAGTTGGTGTCCCAGATGTTGTTTAGGGCCCAGGAGTAGATGGTGCCGACCCGCGCATCGGCAGACGGGATCGTCTCCGGGAACGGGGCGTAGGGGAGATGGATGTTCCCGAATTGGACGAGCGGAGCTTCCAGGGTGGCCCACGCGATGGACGGACCGGCCTGGTCTTCCATGGCGACCCAGTGACGGATGGCCCGGAAGTGATGGGCGGAACCGGGCACCCGAGGTCCGTCCGCCCTGGCCACGCCACCCGTGATCTCGGAGGCAAACGACGGGTTGGCCGCCGCGAAGGGGAACGCGAAGTAGACGCTCTCCTTCTGAGGGGTGGCGATCTTGTGCAGCCGGTTGGTGATGTCGAGCCGCGGTATGCCGCGCGGCAGGGTATAGGTGGTCTCGATCCAATCGGCCCCCTCGCCGCTGAGGCGCAACGTCACCCGGTCCCAGACCGCGTTCGACGACCGCTCGGTGACGACGCCGTACCCTCCCGTGCTGCGGGAACCGAGCAGGGAGAGGTCGCCGGCCGTGATACTGCTGGACAGGTGATTGAAGCCGGGCGCACTGGTATACCGATCGTAGATGTACTGGTTGAACCCATGCGGTGCGCTGCCGTCGACCACCTCACGCCGGGTCGCCTTGGCCATCAGGCTCCCGACGCACCCCTCGAACGCGTCCAACTCGATCCGGAGGTACTCGTTGTCGAGGACCATCGGCGTCCCGGTCGACGTCGTCAGCTCACCCGCCCCCACCGGCTCCCCGGAGGCGACCAGATCGTATCGGGCGTACCCGACCGGCGGTATGTCACGGGCGAGGAAGGTGAGCCAGGAGCCGCGCGGCCGGTGCGAGGCATTCCCCTGCTCCTCCCTGACGTGCGCCACCGCCGCTTGGCTGTCCGTCTCGACGACGATGAAGTGCGCCTCGCCGCCGGTCCGGTGCTCGGGGATGAAGACGCGGACCAGATCGGTACGGGCCCACGAACTGGGATTGAAGACGATCAGGCTTGCGAGCGCTCCAGTGGAGGAACCGATCGCCGCGAACCGGTGGAGGCCCGCTTCAAGCGCCGCGTTCGTCCGGTCATGGGCCTCGTACGCGAAGGCGGCCTTCCGCCCCCACTGCAGCCCGCCCGACGCCATCTGCGACAGTCCGTCCTCCCAGGGGTTGGCGGCTCCCCAGGTGTGCTCGTCGAAGAGGGCCATGTCCTCGTAGGCCCGATCGACGCCGGTGCTCGACTCTGGTCGCGCGTCGTTGGTCGTCACGTCGGCGAGCGCGTGCAGGGTCTGGGCGGCCCGGATCGCTCCCTGCGCCGCTCGGTTGTAACCGAGGGCGCGGGCCCCGGAGCCGATGCCATCGGCCCACCAATCTGTCCAATCCCCGGCATACGTGTCGAGCCGGTCACCCAGGCGCTCCTCGACCGCCGCGAAGAACTCCTGGTTCGTCGCGATGCGGAGCTTCGGGTACGCCCACGCGGCATTCCATTCCCGCGCGATCGACGCCGGCACGAGGCTCGGCGCCGCGTTGTCGGCGATCACGCTCTGGACGCGGAGGTGGAGAATGTCGTGGGGATAGGGCTCCTTCGTCACCTCGACCCCGGCTGGGATCCCGGCCCAACCGAACGCTTCCTTCCCGTAGGGATAGGGTCGTTGGGCGAGCGCGTTGAGGTACTCCGGTAGGGACGCGAGTGTCGTCCCATAATCCGTCGCCAACCCGACGAGGTTCCCTTCCATATACGCCACGCCGTGCGGCGTATCGGTGTACCAGACGAGCAGGCGCTCACCATCTGGCGCCGCCCAGTAGAACGGCCGTCGCAGTGCCTGGCCCCCGACTAGGTGAGGGACCGAGCGTCCCGCGTAGTTATGGGCGACGGACAGGTAGCGAACGCCAGCATCGGTCAGGAGCGTGGCGAGCCCGACGGTGGCGCCCGGCACGTCGGTCTGCATCGCGGAGGTGATCTCCACGCCGTGCCGTTCTCGGAGCTCGTCTGCCACCCACAGCTGCCGGGCCAGTTCGTCCAACGAATAGGCCTCGGTGTGCATGCTGAAGGACAGCGCGTTGATCTCGATCCGTCCCTGCTTGACCCGCTCGATGAACGCGTCGCATATGGACGCCGGCCGGGACCCCTGCCAATGCGGGAGCCGCCAGGTGACCTCGACGTTCCACCGGAATCGACTCTCCTCGGGCCAGTCGTCCGTGGCCATCACGAGATCGAGGGCGGCATCGAGATACGCCAGCTGGCTCGCCAACACGGTCGCCTGGGGATCGGTATACCCGATGTCGAGGTGAGAGTGGTGAATGAGGTATATCGACCACTTCCGTTGCGGCGCGACGGTGATGTCGACCTGAATCGGGGAACGGGTTGCCCGTGTGGCCTCGAGCCGGAACGTCTCCGGCGCCTCGACCTCCGGCACCATCAGGTAGTGCGACGTGGGGCTGGGGCCGGCGGGCGCGATGACGCGGTCAATCACGCCGTCACCGCTCGAGATCGTCCAGGTGATCGCCTCTTCCTCGGTCTCCGCTCGCGCCCAAACCCGGACCGCCTGGACCATTCGCCCGTCGTCGGTCCGCCGGAAGAGGGGGACGTCGCTGACCCGTGCGGAAAGGCCGTCCACCTCGATGTCGATCCCGGCCGTATCCCCGATCAGCGCCGCACGGATGCGGTCGAGGTCCCAACGATGGTCCCGCTCGGTCTTACGCTCTGGCATCGCTCCCCTATCTCCTCTCGTAACCGCTTCCCCGACCGCTCGAGGTCAACTGCGTCGTCCGGCATTCTGCCACCCTGCCACGCTGTCATGGTTCATGGGGCATCGCTCATTGGGCACTAGAATGGACCTATAGTTCGGATGGACCCAAGCTCTCTGCGCGTCGGTGTGACTTCATGTGACTTCAATCGGTGTCACCTCAAAT
>CADCWH010000337.1 GCA_902806395.1 uncultured Thermomicrobiales bacterium
CGACGGGGCGATCGCGGACCTCGATGCTGCCTTTGCCCTCATCCCTCCTGACGCCGCTGGGTCGGTGTTCAGGGGTCGCATGCTGCTGCGACGGGGCCACTGGGAACGTGCCCTCGCCGACTTCGACGCCGCGATCCATCGGGACCCCGGCCTCGGGGACGCGTATGTCGCCCGTGCCCTCGCCCGTTCGGCCTTGGCGAGAGGCGATGCCAATCTGTATCGTGCTGCGCTGGATGATCTGACACTCGCTCGCGCGACGACCGACCCTCCGTCCTCCATCCCTGCCACCCGGGCCCGCATCCTGCTGGACAGGCACGCCTTTCGTGGAGATCCCGCCGACCTGGAAATGGTGATCGAGGCGGGACGTGCTGACCCACCGGTCAATACGGCGGGCACTGCCGTGACGGCCGAGGCGATGGTCCGCGCGGGAGACCCCGCTGGGGCGGCGGCGCTGCTGGGGTCCACGCCGCCCGCGGCGACCGGCCCTGAGCGCGCGATGATCGAGGTGGCGGTGGCCCGGGTGGCCTTGGCAATGGGCGATGTCTCTCGGGCGGCCGGTGCGGTCGATTCGGCCCTGGCCGTCGATCCCTGGTCGTGGGACGCGAAGCGTCTCCAGATCGAGCTCGCGCTGGCGACGGGCCAGACAGAGGAAGCGCGGCAGCGGGCAGCAGGCTTTCTTCGGCTGTTACCCTCCGACCCGGAGGTGACCTTCTTACTGGGACGAGCACATGCCGCGGCCGGCGATGCGCCGGGCGCCCGAGAGACACTGATGACGGCCCGCGAACTGCTCCCCGCGAGCCCGGTCTACCTCGCCCGAATCACGCAAGCCCTCAACGCCCTCTCGCCAGGCGGCACCCCGACCGCCTCGCCCGCTGCAGTAGGGTGAGACGAACACTTGAGAACAGTGAAAAGGCATGTCTGTTGATCCCCGACACGGAAGGCAGCGGTCGTGCGTTATGGTTGGGGAAGAGCGAGACGCGGCCGTGGGCCGCAATCTGCCCCGCCATAGTGTCCCGTATGGGGAGGAGTCCAAACCCGGGTGGGATCACCGCGACAGCGACCAGACGGACGGGATGACGAGTGGGGGTCGCCGCGCGCCACACCGCCATTGGTCGCCGGCCGCTATGAACTCGGTGAACGACTGGGCCAGGGGGCGTACTCGGTCACTTTCCAGGGGCGCGACGCCAAACTTGGCCGGATCGTCGCCATCAAGTTGCTGCGGCCGCAGTTCGCCTCCGACCCGCAGTTCGTCACGAGGTTCGAGCGGGAGGCGCGCTTAGCCGCGTCGGTTTCCAACCCGAACATCGTCGATGTCTACGACTACGGACCGCACGACGACACCTACTTCATCGCCATGCAGTACGTCGGCGGCGGCGATCTGAAGGTCCTCCTCGACCGAGAACGGCGCCTGGCTCCCGACCACGCGGCCACGCTTGGCCGCCAGATCTTGGCTGGCCTAACGGTGATCCACGGCGTCGGGATCATCCACCGTGACATCAAGCCCCAGAACGTGCTGCTCGGCAAAGACGGCGAGGCTCGGCTGACAGACTTCGGCGTCGCACATGCGTCGATCGAGGAAGGGCTCACCAGCCACGGGACCACCGTCGGCACCGCTGCCTATATGGCTCCCGAGCAGGCCCGGGGCGGGACGCTGAGCGAGGCGACCGACCTCTATGCCGTCGGGGTACTCCTCTTCGAGTGCTTGACGGGGCGGCTGCCATTCGAAGCGAGCAACCCTATGGCGGTGATGCTCGCCCATATCCAACGGCCCGTCCCTGACTTACGCGAGATCGCGCCGGACGCCGACATCCCGGCCGCGCTCGAGGCCGTGGTGCTGAGGGCGATGGCGAAAGACCCGCACGACCGTTATGCGACGGCGACCGAGATGTCGACTGCCCTCGCCGCGGCATCAGGCGCGGCGACGGGAGCGTACGCCGCGGTTACCTCGGTCCTGCGAGTGCCCGAGCCGGTGGCCGACAGGCAGGGCGCCACGTCGACAATGGCAGCGGCGATGCCGGTCCCGGCCGGGGGCACACCACCTGGGGTGCTACCCCCCCTGCCGCGCAGGTCGTCGCGTCGGAGGTTCGCCTGGCTCGCGCCGGCGATCTTCGTCGCCCTGACGCTATTCGCGGTCGGTGCCGCCCTGGCCGGGACGATCGGGGACCGATGGGGCGGTAGCGACGACGGTGACACGAGTGGGACAACGGCCGCCAACCTCGCAGCTGAGTCCTCCCCGAGCGCGAGCCAATCGACAGCGACAGTGACCCCGACGCCATTCGGGGCGATCCTGATCTCCGGTCCGACGGCGACCACGGCCGCGACGGCCACCGCGACGCCGCTCCCGACTGCGACGGCCACGGCGACCGACGAACCGCTTCCGACCACCCCGCCAACTGCTGTCCCGACAGCGAGGCTAACCTCGACGGTGGTACCGACCGTAACCCCGAGACCGCCCACCGCGACCCCGACTCCGCCGAGACCGACACCAACCTCGACATCGCCCCCTCGACGCACCGAGCCGCCGACGGTGACGGCGGTCCCGATCGTCCCAATCGAAAACTCCGGCAGTGGGTCGGGGGGCAACTCCGGCAGCGGTTCGGGCGGTGGGTCGAACAGTGGCTCAGGCAATGGGTCCGATGATGACGAACCGTCCGGTGACACTGCGACTGCATCACGTGCTGACGGGAGTTCACTTTCATTCACCGCGAACGATTGGGCGGGAGCCTGTGGCGGCATCAGTTCAGCGCGCTATGGGCGAGACGCGGTCGCTCTCTACGGCAGCCAGACATCATGCGCGTCCGGGACATTGACGTTCTCGCTGGCCTCCGTACCTAGCACGACGAGTGAACTGACGATCGAGGCCTTCAACGGGGAAAACATCGCGATATCGCTGGCCCTGGGCATCAACGGCCAGTCGACAGGATCACTTACCGCGGACCCCTTCCTCCCGGTCTGGAACGGGAATTGGGACGATGTCGGGCAGTATTGGGGACTCGTCACCTTTCGCATCCCGCCGGAATACCTACGATCCGGAACCAACACCGTGACCATCACCAATCTGACGCCCGGCACCAGCACGTCACTGCCGCCCTACCTCCTCCTGAGTGGGGCGACGCTGGCGGTCGGAACAGCATCGGTCGATCCTCAGGGCGACCTGGCAGCCCTCTTCATGTCCCGCCCGACCGGGGAGCCCACGGCGAGAGCTCGTCGGAATCCGGGCCGTCGGTGACCATGCGCACCGGAGGTCGCCGGTGGCCGTTCGGTCCCCGGTGAAGTGGGGGATTGGTTCCTCACTGCCCGGTTGTGACAAATGCGGAAAGAGTCGTCAATGGTCCCAGCCGGTGGTACGCTAGGACCATCTCGCGGGGAGAGCAGACCTTGGTTCGGGCACCGTGCTGGACCGGGTAGCATCATGCGTCTAGGGGTTTGGGGGAACGCGTGTTGAGGTCTTCTGGCCGGGATCGATCGGTCGAGGGTGGCTCCCTCGCGGTCCGGCTCTTCGGGTGCGCTTGTCTGCTCGCGATCGTCTGCGGGGCAGTGATCCGGCCCGCCGCCGCCGCCCCGGACATCCCGCAAGTGGTGACGGCAGAACGGGCCGCTCCAGCCTGGATGGGGTCTGAGACAGCGTCTCGCCTCGATGTCGATTTCCCCGTGCTGGTGCCCGAATGGGTCCCCGAGCCGTTCAGTACCGCACCGGCGGTGAACACCTGGTCGGGCCACTACGGCTTGTACTGGGTGGTGACCGGCGGCGCACCGACATTCCTGGAGATTACCGGTGACACCGGAGGCGACATCCCCGACTTCTCCTGGTATGACCGCAACGTCGAGTTGACGGTCAATGCCGAAGTCGCCGGCGCACCCGCCTATCGGGACCTGACGCCGATCTACGACAACGTCTACTGGGAAGTCGAGGACGTGGTCTACACCGTCAGTTCCCAGGGCATGATCGGCATGACGAGCCTGGACCTGGCGAATGCCTTGATCCGTCTCGAGTCCCCGACGCCGGACCCGTCGGTCGAGGCCCCGTCGGTGAGCGTGGCCGAGACCGTGGTCTCCGGCGAGATGGTGGACATCGCGGTCCGGGCGGGAGGCGGCGCGACCCTCTCGGCTGATCTCGGCACCTTTCCTCTCACGGGAGGGGCCACCGTGGAGGGCGTCAGGAACGAGTCGATCCGCTGGTTGGCGCCCGATGTGCAGAACGAACGGGCGGTGACGTTTACGCTATCGGACCCCAATACCGGCGAGTGGCTGGCCGCCGCCTCGACGGTGATCCTGGCGCCGTCTAGCCCCGCCCGGCCGCTGGCGCTCGAGTGCCCCGTATCGGTGACGGGGGGCGGGACGATCACGTTCACGGCGAGCGGTGGTGGGGACGTGGTGATCGAGGCCGCGACGGGTACGTTCCCGGCCACCGGCGGCAACCTCGCCTTCGACGGCGCCGGCACGGCTCGCCTCGTGGGAACGCTCTCGACCTCCGGCTCGACATCGTTCACATGGCTGGCCCCCGAGACGACCGATGCTGGCGGGGCCACCCTGTACCTCTCCGGCATGAGCGGGGCCAGCGGCGACACCTGCACGGTCCAGGTCAGCGAGCCTGGATCCGGTTCCTCGCCGGACACGACCGCCACGCGGGAAGCATCGCAGGGCAACCCGAGCGCCACGTCTCCCGCTGGCCAGAACCCCGCGGTCACGGCAACGCCGACCGATGGCACGACCACGTCACCTGGCCGGACTACCGCGACGCGAACGGCATCGGGCAGTGTCGAGGCGACTGTCCAAGCCGGTACGTCCGGCGATGGCACGGCTGGAGGGGCGAGGAGTACGGGTGTCTCGAGGGACAACCCGGCCGATGACGCCGCTCCGACACCCACCCGGGGCAGGATCCGCTATCCGTCCTCAGACGGTACGGGGGGCGTCAGCTACCCAAGGTACGACGGGGTCGACCCAGTCTTGGCGGTCGGCGGGATGACGGTCGCGCCGGCCCCGACCAACGCCCCGATGCCCGACGCCCCCGCCACGCTCACCCCGTCGGAGGCCGCGAGTGGCATCGCTGTCGGGTCGTCTGCCAGTGCCTCCGGGGCCGGGTGGCTCGCTCTTGGTCTGCTGCTCGGCGGGCTGGTCGCCAGCGGGTTGATCGCGACTCGAGTGGCCCGGGACACCCGGCGCTGACCCAACGGAATCGGCCTGATCCTCAAATCGCCGACGCCTGAATCACACGACATGGAGACGCCCCCGGCAACTGCCGGGGGCGTCTCCATGTCATCAGATGCATGCCGGGGTCGCGAAGATCA
>CADCWH010000338.1 GCA_902806395.1 uncultured Thermomicrobiales bacterium
GCGACCGGATCAGGATCGGCGTCCTCCATGATGAGGTCTGGTGCCTGGTCCGGATTCGTGGCGGCGATGGCTGGTACGACCGCCTGCTGCGCCGGGGGAGCGGTGGTGACGGCCGACATCGTAGCCTTTGGGGTTGCCACCGCGCTGGTCGTTCGACTTGAGGATCGGGAGGGGGGCGCGATCCGGGCGCGACTGGCGGAGATTGTGGCGCCTTCGGTTTCCTGCTCGGACTCGGTGCTCCCGAGGACTTGGGTGGAGCCGACCGTAGCGGGCAAGGCGGGAATCGGCGACTCGGCGGTGACGGCGCGCTGCTCGGCCGCGGCCCGGACCATGCTCACGATTTGGTCTCGGGAGGCGCTGGTCGTCTCGCCGTTGACCCGGATCAGGATCGCGTCGCCGCCATAGGCATAAGGGCGGTCGGGACCCGGCAGCACGGTGATCGAGACGATGGTCTTTTGGTCCAACTGGAACGAGGAGAAGGAGACATCGAGGGGGGGAACCACCTTCTCGGCGATGTCCCGCTCCAATTCGGCCCTGGCCGCCGCCTCGTCCTCGACGCCGACGATCGGGCGCTTCTCGAACGGACTGGCGCCAACGTAGATCGTGCCGCCGTCGGCATTCGCCATGCCGACGATCTCCTTGACGATGGTCGAGGTCCCTGCCCGCTTGGTGGTGTAGCTCTCGTGAAAGGCGTGGCCCTGGGCGTTCCCCTCGGAACGGGCGCGCAGGACGTGCTCCACCACCTCGGAGCGGTCGACGAACGGCCGGGTCCGATCGAACTCGTCCGAGGCGAACAGCGCCTTCAGGGAGGCGAAACTGACATCCGTGAGCAGCACCTCGGTGGCCCGGTCGCCGACGCCGAGGTTGGTATCGCGGGCCGGGTCCCGGACCAGGCGGTGGGCGTCCGAGCCCTGGATGCAGTGCATCCGGCGGGGATACTCCGACTTCCCACCGCTGAAGAAGCGGGCGGTGGAGCGGCGGTGGTCACCGAGGGCCAGATCGGTGACCTCTAAGGCGTGCAGATTGCTGTCCTGGGTGTAGGCGATCTTGGTCTGCCCGCCGAAGCGGAGCCCCTGCATCGCCACGCCGTGGGTCGAGTTGACGTGGGCACCGATGACCAAGGCGCCGTTGTCGGCGAGGATCTCGTAGGCCTTGAGGACATCGGTCGTGGCGCCGACCTCGCCGCTGCCGAAGCGGTCTTCGGACACGTTCATTGACATCAGGAGGTGCTCCATCAGCCGGATCGAGGTACCTTCCGGGAAGATGGCCAGGATGTGAAAACCGAAGGTGGCGGTGAACTCGAACCCTGGCAGGACGAGGACCTTGCCGAGGAGACGCCGATACTCGGCCAGCCGCTCGGACTCTACCGGCTGAAGACGGTTGAGGTGCTCGAGAAGTTCGAGGTCCTCGATCTCGCGCCACATCTCGGCGTAGCCGCGGACTGAGTTGTGATCGGTGAAGGCGATGATGTCGAGCTTGCGGTTCTCGGCCTGCTGCAGGATCTGGAGCGGGCTAACCCGTGGCTCCTGGTAGTCGATGGAGGCGGGGGTATGAAGGTGGAGATCGATCCGCCGCCAGTCGGCGCCCGGGATCGCTGGGTACGATGACGGGGTGGCGATGGTCGTCTCGGCGAAGTCAGTAGTCACTGGGCGAGTAGGCCGGCGGGAACGCGTGGCGGTCCCCTTGGCGCGCGTGGTGCTCACGTGGTTGGTGATCCTCTCGATCGGGATATGGTGGGCGAACGGGCTCGACGGGCCGGCGGGAATGCCAGGCAAGACGCGTCGAGCGTCGCCATCTCAGATTGATGCTGACATAATGATAGCACGGTTGCGGAGGGGATCACGCTGAAGTGGCGGTCCCGTCCCGGTGACACGTCTAGCGTGGCCGGGTCAGCCGCCGATCCACGAGCAGGGACGGGGGGGCGGCTGACCCGGCCTTCCGATCCGGTGTCGTAACGTTCTCGAGCCCACGGGCCTCGCGAGATAAGTGTCTATGACCGTCGCCGCGCTCGTCTTCGATCTCCTCGTCCTGGCGATCATCGCTTGCTTCGTGCCGCTCGGCATCTGGCGGGGCGGGGTGCGCGAGGCGTGCGTCACGGCTGGCGTCGGCGTGGGCCTGGCGGTGGCGGGCGAAGTCGCGGTGGGGTGGGGGAACGGGTTGGCCACCATCTCCGGACTGGCTGACGGTGATGGTGCTGTGGTCGTGGCAGTCGCGGCACTGTGGGTCTGCGCCGTGCTGATCGGCTACGGTGGGGCGGCGATCGTCGTCGCGGGCAGGGACCAGTCATTGGTGACCCGTCTCGTCGGTGGCATCCTGGCGGGGATCAATGGGGCATCCCTGGTCGGGTGGTCGCTCACGTTCGTCTGGCGCCATCGGCTCGATGCTGGCCCGTCCAGGCTCGACGGCCTCGGTCCGGTCACGTCCGCCCTGATGCGACACAGCGACTGGCTGTTGGTGCTCTCGGTGGCGGCGTTGGGAGCGGCCACAGTTGGAGGCTTGCTCTGGCGCGGCGCGGCGGAACCGGCGGTCTGGGGCGCCCCTGCCACAGTCGAGCCCGATAGTCATGCCCGGGGGGTGACCGACCGGTCCACCCTACCGCCGAGGTTGCCACGCTCCGCCGATCTGGGCAAGGTGGAACCCATACCCGAGGAACGACCGGACTGGACGGCGTTCCGTCCCGTGCGTGCTGCCGATCCCTCAGGTGCCCGAGACCACGGGGGCGGTGCATTCGGCCCAC
>CADCWH010000339.1 GCA_902806395.1 uncultured Thermomicrobiales bacterium
GAAAACGGCAGAAGACGATGAAATGATACCTTTGCCGAGGGGCGACCGATCGGCATCGGGTTCCTCGACGTCGCCGCCCTCGCCCCCTTTCTCCGAGACCGGGGTGGGCACGTTCACATCCCGGACCAGATCGATCGCTTGGCCCACCCGTGGGACGGTCCTCCCGGCGTGGCTTCGTCGGGACGGCGGAGGATGCGGCTCATCTGGGTCTGACACCCATCCTCACGGGCGACTGAACCGGCGATGGCGGGGTGGCAGGCACCGGACCGATCATCACGTATCGGCACCCGCGGGATCGGGTCCGTCCAACGCCTCTCGGACGCGCCCCCGGGTCCGCTCCAATCTCTCCCGCGCCTCCGGGGCATCGACCCCGGCCAGGGCCATCACGATCGCCACCTTCGGCTCGTCGCCCGCCGCCGCCAGCAGGCTCCGGGCGACCCCCTCGTCCTCGCCCGTCGCCATCGCCACGATCCGCACCGCCCGGTAGCGCAACTTGGCATTGGTCGGCTGGACATCCACCATCAGGTTGCCGAAGGTCTTGCCCAGGCGGACCATCACCGTCGTGGTCAGGGTATTGAGGACCAGCTTCTGGGCCGTGCCCGCCTTCATCCGCGTCGAACCGGTGATCGCCTCCGGGCCGGGCACTGGGGCGATCATCAGGTCCACGACCGCCTCCAGCGCCGAGGGCCGCGTACAGGCGAGCCCGGCGACGAACGCACCTCGCCGTCGCGCCTCGTCCACCGCTCCCAGGACATAGGGCGTCCGCCCGCTGGCCGCGATGCCGACCACCACGTCCCCAGCTGCGACCTCGAGACCGGCGATGTCGGCTGCACCTCCCGCCGGGTCGTCTTCCGCCCCCTCGATCGAGCGGGTCAGCGCGGCGGGGCCACCGGCCATCAGGGCCACCACCATCTCTGGATCGGTCCCGTACGTCGGCGGGCACTCCGCCGCGTCCAGGGTCCCCAGCCGCCCGGAGGTCCCTGCCCCGGCGTAGACCAGCCGCCCCCCGGTCCGCAGTCGCCCCACCACGACCTCGGCCAACCGCCCGATCGCCTCGGCCTCGGCGACCACCGCCGGCACGACCGCCGCGTCCTCGTCCAGGATCAGCCGGGCGATCCCCACTGCGTCCAGCCGGTCGATCTCGACCGTCCGGGGGTTCCGTTCCTCCGTCGCGCTGGCCGCCACCCAGCGGTCGATCCCCTCGGCGCCCGGGGTTACCCGGACGGCAGGCTCGTCATGGCCCGGATCCACCGTCCGCTCGTCCACGATTCCTCCCATTGGGCCACCGCTCCCGCTATCACCTCGGACGACACCTACCGTAGCATGATGGGGATGGGACGATCCCCGGGGCTGGTGACGGGTGGCACGACGCGCTCGTTTCTCAGCCCGCGCCTGGCCCGTCACGGCTTCCCGTACAACGCCGCCGAGGAGTAGTCGATGGTAGCCATCACCGAGACGGTGACGATTAACAACCAGATCGTCCGTGTCAAGAGCTTCCATCGCCGTCCCACGCTCCCCGTCGCGGGTCAGGCCGCCCGTGACGAGATCGAGATCGTCGTGATGCTCCGCGGTCGGGGCGAGCGACGCGACTTCGAGACCCTGTTGCGCTCCCCCAGGATCTCCCTCGCCATCCCCGGCAGCGACACCCTCGATGTCGAGATCGCCTCGGCCGGGGTCTCTTCCAGCGGCTCGGGCGAGAAGGATGCCCACCGCTTCGACGTCACCTTCCGAGAGTCGGCCGATTGCGCCGCTCGTCGCGCCAGCGCTGCGTCCTTTGCCCCACCGGTGGCCGCTCCTGCCTCCCGACCCGACACGGTGGCCCGGTATCAGCACCTGCCCACGGACGATCACGGGAACGACCAGGACGGCGATGGGATCACCAGCGACCTGGGTGGCTCCTCCGACGTCTGGGCGACCGCCCTACGCCAGATGAGCCCCGAGTCGGCCGCCGCCGTGGTGCCGCCACCCACCGAATACGCGTTCACCCCGACCGAACTGGCCGGTATCGAGTCGATCCTGGTCGGTCTCCGCCTGGAAGCCCTGATCGTGGAACTCGACCGCGCCAACCTGATCCGCCGCGGCGCCATCGACGCCGGCTTCCTCGAACTGGTCGGTAGCCGCTTCATTGCCGAAGCCACCCCCGTCATCGGCGAGAAGGCCGCCCGCGCCGCCGCTGCCGCCGTCCTCGCCGGCTAGCCCCGACGCCGCAACGATCCGGCACCCCCGCCGGACGACACGACGGTGGGCGACGCGCGCGATCTAGGTCCTGACGTCTCCTGACCCTCCACTGGACGGCCTACGCCACCCGACCGGACGATTCCCAGGACCGCATGCTCGCATCCCCGGGGTCGTCTCCGGTCAGGTCGTCCGGGGAGGGGCCATGCCGGTGTCGATGGCCCGGGCGATCTCCGCCCGATTGCGGGCCAAGTAGGCCAGGTCGCGCTCGACTGCGAGGTCGTCCCCGTCTCGGAGCATCTCCGCGAAGCCCGGCACTCCCGCCGCCGCCCAGGTCCGCTGCGTCGCCAGCAACGTCCGCTCCCGCGTCTCGATCAGCCCGACCACCTCGTCGCCCGCCAGCGGGCCGATCGCCTCATGACTCCCGTAGGCGGCCAAGAACAGCGCGATCCGTCTCCCCCGTTCGGTGGGTGGTCCAAACGCGTCGTCGGCGTACATCGGGGCAAAGCGCAGCAGCGCGTAGCTCACGTCCCAGGTCCGCGGGCCGGGCGCCGCGAAATCCCAGTCGATGAACGCCGAGGGTTGACCATCGACGAAGACGGTATTGAAGGGCGAGACATCGTTGTGACAGATCACGTCACCCGTGCGCGGCGCCCCGACCGTGTGGCGCCACTGCGCCCCCGGCGGCGGACGGAAGTCCGTCACCGCGTCGTGGTAGCGCCGCAGCAGCCGGGCCACCCCGATCAGCACGTCGTCACCACGAAAGCCAGCCAGGTCCGGCGGGGCCGAGATGCCCGGCAGAAAGTCGAGGACCTCCCGGCCTTGGCCATCGACCCCTAGCACCCGGGGCGCGGCGTCGAACTCCCGCTCGGCAAGATACCGAAGGAGGGCATGGACGGCCGGGGTCCACGGCCCGGTCGCTCGCCGCACCGTCTGGCCCACCCGGACCGTGCCCGCCAGCCGCCCGTCGGAAAATGCATGCTCCGTCTCGTCGGCATCAGCCGACCGGTCCCACACCATGTCCATCCCCTAGCGATCGTGTCCTCCCCGTCGGCCAGGTGGTCGCCCGATTCTCCGACACCATGGTTACCTCGGGGGTTCCACACCTCGGCTGCGGCTGGGTCGCTACCGACCAAGCCAACTGGTCGGCCGGGACAGCAATGCACCAGTCGGAACCTACGATATGATGGTATCTGCTTACAGGCGTCGATCGGAGCGGCCCGCCGGGTCACCGACCCGCTCAGAACTGGGGTGGTCCCTGCCGGATGCGGGTCCGCAGTTCGTCCGGCCCGTTCGGCTCCTCCCAAGGGGACTCGACCCACCAGGTAGCACCCTCCTCCGCCAGCGGACCGATGGTTTCGGCGGCCTGCGCCGGGTCGTCCCCCGGCACGGTGCCTTGGGCGATCACGTCGAACGGCGTCGATGCCCGGCGATGCTCGGCCACGTAGGGGAGAGCCGCCCGGATCGCCGCCGGTGTCACCTCTTCCAGGATCAACCCGTCGCAGCGGGCGACCCTGGCCATCGACCGCTCGCTGTCAGACTTACCCGGCACCCAGATCGGGATCCGAGGTCGCTGCACCGGTCGTGGCAGGAACGTCATCTCTCCGAGCCGGTAGTGCTTCCCCTCGAACGCGAACGGCTCGCCGCTCCACAATCCGTCGAGGATCGCGAGGCTCTCGTCCAGGAGTTCCGCCCGTCCCTTCCGGTCCGTCACTTCCCCGACATCACCGAAGCTATCCACGGCCCCCAAACCCACCGGCAAGACCAGGCGGCCATTCGAGAGGATGTCCAGCGTCGCCGTCTCCCGGGCCACCTTCCAGGGTCTCCTCCGCGACAGCGGCGTCAGCATCGCCCCGATCCGGACCCGCTCCGTCGTCATCGCCATCGCCGCCATTATGACCCATGGGTCGTAAAGCTCGGCCATGAAGCTGGTGTGGATACCGTCCCAGGTGAAGACCGCGTCCCAACCGTGGTCCTCCGCCTCCCGGGCCAGCCCGGCCACGGTCCGGGGATCGCCCTTGGGAATCACGATGCCATACCGCATGGGAGTTCCTCTCGCGTCTCGTGCCACACGCTCACCACGGCGGCCATTCTGTCATCACCTGGCCTCCGCGCCAACCGGCGGTGCATCGTCCCCGAGGGGGTAGACTAACCCCGTTCGCGTCCCGGACGTATCCCATGATCTGCCGCCGCGCGACGCCCGAGGGGACCACCCGATGACCGATACGATGCCGCCGGCCCGGGCCGTAGGAGGGGTCGAGAGCGCCGACCCCGCGCTCGTCGCCCTACGCGAGCGGATCAGGGACATCCCAGATTTCCCCCAACCCGGCATCCTGTTCCGCGACATCACTCCGCTGCTGGCTGACGGCGAAGCATTCCATGGATTGGTCGAGTGGATGGCGACCCGCTATCGCGGTACGGTCGACACCATCGTGGCGATCGAGAGCCGAGGGTTCATCTTCGGTGCCCCGCTCGCCTACGCATTACGTGTCGGATTGGTCCCGGTCCGCAAGGCCGGCAAACTGCCGGACCGCACCCTGCGTGAGGAATACGCACTCGAATACGGCACCGCCACCCTGGAAATCCACCACGACGCGGTCCGCCCCGGCGAGCGGGTCCTGTTGGTCGATGACCTGCTGGCCACCGGTGGCACCGCCCGGGCCGCCGCGACCCTGGTCGAACGCCTCGGCGGGAAGGTCGCCGGGGTCTTCGTCCTTGCCGAACTCTCCGCCCTCGCCGGTCGCGAGGCCCTCGCCGGCCTCGACGTCACCAGCCTGATCGTCTACTGATCCGCGTCTGCATGGCTCCCGGACGGTGGGGCGCGGTCCGGTGCGATTCCGGGTACCACGGAGTCGGTGGCAGAGACCGGTCACCTTGACCCGGCACACGTGGCAAGGAGCGGGGCGACGACCGGCCGGGAGCACGATTGCCGGCACCCGCGGCCGGACCTCGTCTCGGGCCGCACCCGCGGCTCGCCAGTCTGAACGACACCTGATGAGGAGGCCGGACATGCCCACCGAGACCGCCCGCCCCGAGACCGCCGCGCTCCCGATCGATATCGGCGACATCCGAGCCGCTGCCGCCCGGCTGGCCGGGGTTGCCCACCGCACCCCGGTCCTGACCTCCCGCAAGCTCGACGAGCGGGTCGGGGGGGCGGTCTTCCTCAAGGCCGAGAACC
>CADCWH010000340.1 GCA_902806395.1 uncultured Thermomicrobiales bacterium
AGGCGCTGGAGCGGGTCCGCCAGGTCTGCCCGCGGGCGGTCGAAAACGACCTCCAGGTCGCGGCGCTACGGGAGTTCGAGCGTAATCGGGGCTGGCTCAGCTGACGAGACGCCGCACCGGCAAGGGTCGGCTCAAACCCGCCGTGCCCTGTCCCGAGCCCAACGTTTTCGCGTTTTGCCTAGACGCAGGACCCGCCGCCCGCCTACGCTAGGGACAATGAGTCGGGGACCACGGGCGCGATGGGTGAGCGGGCCGACGACGGCCAGGCGCCCCGCGCTCATACCTCGCCGGTGGGGAACGGAAACCGATGGCGGAGAAGGTGCTGCCCAGCGTTGGCACGGAGATCGAAGTCACGATCGAGCGAATCGTGCCTGGGGGGGCGGGACTCGCCCGGCATGATGGACTCGTCGTGCTGGTCGATCGGGCGGCACCAGGTGACGTAGCGCGGGTCCGGATTGACCGGACGAAGGGCCGGACCGCCTTCGCCTCGATCGCATCCCTGGTCACGCCTTCACCGGACCGGATCGCGGAGGTCCACCCAGAGATCGCGGGCGCCGGGGCCGACCTCCAGCACTTGAGCTACGAGGCGGAACTCACGGCCAAGCGGGGCATCGTCGAGGACAGCCTGCGGCGAATCGCGGGAGTCGAGGAGATGCCCGCGATCGAGACCGTTCCCTCCCCCGAGGTCTGGTCTTACCGGACCGTTGTCGAGTGGCAGGTGGACCTGAGTCGGCGGGAGATCGGTCAGCGGCGGCGTGGGTCACACGCGGTCGTGGACCTGGAGAGGGATCCGCTGGTGGTCCCCGCCTTGAACACGATTCTGACCGACCTGCGAGCCAGATTGCGGCGAAACGACATCGTCGCCCCGGCGGGGGTGGTCAGGGCGATCGCCGGGGACGATGAGGTCGATTTCATCCCCCCACCGCCGGGTCAGGAACGGACCGAACTGACGAACACGGTGCTCGGCACGCCGTTCCGATTGGATGCCCGGTGTTTCCACCAGGTGAACCGGTCTGCCGTGCCGAACCTCGTCCATCGGGCCCTGACCGGCTGGCCGGCGGAGGAAGGACCGATCTTCGACCTCTACGGCGGCATCGGACTCTTCGCGACACTGTCGGGGCGGGAAGCGCGCGACATCGTCGTGGTGGAATCCCACGAGCCGTCGGCCGAATATGCTCGGGTGAACTTGGACGCCGCGGGGTTGACCCGCGCCCGAGTACGCCCAGTTCCGGTGGAGACGTTCCTACACGGTTGGGACAAGCGTCGGCGCCCCGCAGTCGTGCTATTGGATCCCCCGCGGGCGGGGGTTGGGACCGAGGTGGTAGGGCATCTCCTGCGGCTACGACCACGACGCCTCGTCTACGTCTCGTGCGACCCCGCAACGCTCGCCCGGGACGTTCGCCCTCTGCTGGCCGCGGGCTTCCAGATCGACCGGTGCGGCGTGGTGGACATGTTCCCGCGCACGCACCACGTCGAGACCGTGGTCCACCTCACAGTTGATGATGAGGTCGCGGTCGCTGGAGACCCGGTCGCCTGATGCTGGTGGGGAGGACTAGCCCCACCAGCCGATGATGCGCTGGGGTCAAGCGTCGAGGGCGTCGAGCTTCTCGAGTTCTGTCTCGACCATGGAGACCAGGTCACCGACCTCGTCGTCATCGGCGGGGAATCTAGCCCCAGCGGCGGCGAAGAGGTCGGGTAATGACCGCGTCGCCCCGAGGGCAAGGCCCTGGCGATAGGCGATGACGGCGGCCGCCTGGTCACGCATCGCGTTACGCCAGACCTGTAGAGCACCGAGTTGGGCCAGGCCGTACTCGATGTAATAGAACGGGTACTGGAAGATGTGGATCTGTCGGTACCAGCGAGCAAGGCGGTACGGCTCGAGTCCAGACCAATCGACCCCGGCGTTGAACCGCTCAAAGATGCGCACCCAGGCCTCATCCCGGGCGTCTCGGTCAACTCCGGCGGGGTCGGTATAGACCCACTGCTGGAAGGCGTCGATCACCGCGATCCAGGGTGTGGTGACGAGGATGCCCTCCAGTTGGGCAATCCGGGCCCGGGCGAGGTCGGCGGTCGAATACGGTCCCCCTTCGGATTCACCCAGATATGGTGCCGCCAAGAGCTCCATCGCCATCGATCCGACCTCGGCGAACTCCGACCCTGGGAAGCGGTGGAAGGTGAGCGGGAGGTGAAAACTCTCGAACGAGTGAAACGCGTGACCCGCCTCGTGGAGCATCGTCTCGACGTCGCCGGTCGTGCCCGCGGCGTTCATGAAGATGAACGGGCGCCGCCGCACCGGCAAGTCGGTACAGTAGCCCCCTGGGGCCTTGCCAGGGCGGCTATCGAGGTCGAGCAACGCCTCGTCGCGCATCGTCCGAAAGTAACCGCCGAGAGCGGGGTCGACCCGGTCGAAGACCGGGACCAGGCGTTCCACCAGGTCGGCGCCGTCGGTGAAGGGTCGCAGGGCAGGTCGGCCGCGTGGGTCTGGCTCGACGTCCCAGGGACGAAGGACGTCCACCCCGAGCATGTCCCGACGCCGGGCGAGGCGGCGGGCCGCCGCGGGCACGACATGGCGTTCGACCGTGGCGTGGAACGCCTCACAGTCGGCCGGGTCATAGTCGAAGCGGTCGTACTCCCGGAAGGCGTAATCGCGGTAATTATCCAGCCCGGCGTTGCGGGCCATCTCCTGACGAAGGGCGATCTGCTTATCGAAGATCGTCGCGATCTCGTCTCGAGCGGCAATGTAAGGGTCACCAAGCAGGCGAAAGGCCCGCTCGCGGACGGCGCGATCCGGCTCTTCGAGGAAGGGGAGAAGGCGTGGGAGAGGTAGCTCTTCCCCCTCCCAAGTGGCAGTCATGCCGCCGGTGACCTTCTGGTACTCGGCTCCGAGTTCTTCGAGCTGCCCCTTGATGGCGACGTTCTCG
Source organism: uncultured Thermomicrobiales bacterium (assembly GCA_902806395.1). The sequence goes on from CADCWH010000340.1 coordinate 2,922, forward strand.
GACCTGAACAGGTCCCGCTGGTTGCGGAAGCTCCGCATCGTCTGCTTCAGGTCGTCACGGTCGCTTCCGACCTCGAGAAGGCGCTCACTGAGACGAACCCGCTGCTCCTCGACCTTCGGCCAGATATCGGTGGCGAAGCGGAGGTAGGCCTCCTCGCTGGTGGTATCGGTGGTATCGACCGAATAGGCGATCGAGAAACCAGTCATGGCTTCCGAGATCGCGTCTTCGAGGTCGGACCACGCGGTCAACCAGTCGTCGACGCCGTCGCGGTCGAGCGGGGTGGACGCCAGCTCATCAAAGAGGGGCCGGATCTCGTCCCAGGTCGCGTCGCGAAACCGATCCGGACTGACGCGCTCGGTGGTCGCCAGCATCGTGCTGTCCTCCATGCTTTCATCTTCGAGCGTTTGACCGCCACCAGACCCCGGACCTGGTCCGCCCCGGCGCCGCCGGATGAGCAGGATCCGTTCTGGGCGGATGCGGCCGACCCTTCACCTATGACGGTCAGGCGGCCGGGGCGACGACCTCAATCTCGACGAGGCCACCGACGACCGGGTCACCGAAGGGGTTAGCGAACAGGAACCGCACGTATCGAGCAGAGAGCCCGACGTCCAGCGATTGCCACTCACCGGCCGGGGCATTCTCCCGGGTGGCCACGGTCTGCCAGGAGATGCCGTCAGACGAGATCTGGATGTCGTATTGGTCGGCATATCCTGTCTCGCCGAAGACCCAGCGCACCTGACCGACCGGCACCTCGGCGCCGAAATCGAGCAAGAGACTTGGCCCCTCGTCGGGAGACTCCGAGGTGCTCTCCGGCGTAACGGCAGGTGTCGGGGTCGAGGTATCCGCGTACCAGGCAGTCGACAGGTCGTCATCGGTCACGAACCAGGCTGTCCCGTCTCCCGCCTCGTCGGTGACGGCCACCGGCGGATAGGCGCTGGGCGTGGGCACTGGGGTGGCAGTCGCCTCGACCAGGATAGGCGTCTCGGTCGGGACAGGCGGGGAAGTCGGGGGAACCTCGGTCATCGTCGGGGGGACGCTCGTCGGGGCGGGCAGCTCGACGGTGGCGGTCGCGGAGCGCACCGAGCGACCAGTCGAACTCGAACCTGACACATCGGCACCCGAGGTCGAACCCCGAATTGTTCGGGACGCGGGAGTGGCGGTCGGGAGAGCGGATGTCGGCACAGGCGTCACGCCTGGCTGGGGAGTCGCGGTGGCCACCCCTCCCCGAACCGTGCGGCTGGAAGGGGTCGCCGTCGAGGCGACCGAAGTCGGCGGGGGTGTCACGCCGGGAGCCGATGTTGCGGTCGGCGGCGGTGTCACCGCGGGCCGAGGCGTCGAGGTCGCCGTCCCCCCACGGAGCGTTCGCCCTGACGGAGTCGCTGTCGGCGCGGAGGTCGAGGGTACGGGAGCAGTCGCGGTCGCCGTCGGTGTCGTCGGGGCGGCCGTGGCGACCTGGAGCACGGGTTCCCTCACACCGTCGGGATCACCACCGATCCCGGCAGGGGCACCCTGGGCAACCGACTGGCCGAGGACCGCGCTGCGTACTGAAGCCGGGCTCGCGCTGGGGTTCGTGGCGATGACGAGGGCGGCGGCACCGGCGACGTGGGGGCTGGCCATGCTGGTACCAGTGCGGAACGACGTCCCTCCGCCGATCGCGGTGGAGCGGATGCAGGTACCCGGAGCAACGATGTCGACGTCTGCGCCGAAGTTGCTGTACCCGGCGAACTGGTCGTCACCTCGAGCGTCGCTGGTCGAGCAATTGCCGCCCGCACCGCCACCCGCAGTGCCGTTGTAATCATTGAATGCCGAGACGGTGATCACCTCGGCATAGGTGGCCGGGACCGTGTTAGAGACGTCCCGGCTGAAGTTCCCGGCCGCAACGACAACGGTCACGCCCGCCGCGACCACATTACAGAGGGCCTGGTGCAGCGGATCAGCGGTGCAGGCCCCATCGGACCCAGTACCAGCGAGGCTCATGTTGACGACATCGACCGAACCGGCGTTGGCGATTACCCAGTCGAGGCCGCAGATCAGTGTCGAGAAGGACCCCGAGAGATCGGCCCGCAAGACGCGCACGGCATAGAGCGAGGCGCCGGGGGCAATCCCGACGGTGCCGAAATCGTTGTCGCGGGCGGCGGCGATTCCGGCGACATGGGTACCATGGCCGTTGACGTCGCCATATCCACCGGAGCCGATGCAGTCCACACCGCCGGCCACAGTCAGATCGGGGTGGGACGCGTCGATGCCAGAGTCGAGGATAGCGATGGAGGCATTCACTGCGCCGCCATTACCGCCAATCGCGGCCACGCCGTTGCGGTCCGCCTCGACCCGATCTGCGCCCGTCGGCAGCGTCTGCTCCTGGGCCTGGACCGGCAAGTCGGGTGTGATCGACCGGACACGAGGATTTCGTGCCAGACGGGTGACTTCGGCCGCGGTCAGGGTCGCAGCGAAGCCGCGAATCGCTCGGGTGTAGCTCCGTCCCGGATTCGTCGACACTCCGCTCTCGCGCAGGGTGCGGACGGGTTCGGCGCCGGACTCCAAGACCACGATTACGGGTCCCGAGAGGCCCTCCTGGGCCACCGCCGGCGCATTCACCGGGGCGGGAACGTTCGCGAGGACTGGAGCAATCTGGGCAAGGACAAGCGCGGCGACAAGCATCGCCACGACGAGAATTCGGGTCACGGCGACCCCGGGTCGAAATGATATCCGTCCGGAATGCGGGTTAGTCAAAGTCCCTCTCCATCCACCCGCCCGATCGCCTGCACACGACCACGCGAGCCAAAGCCACGTCATTGAAGGCACGGTCTGTTCCCGGCGAACGGCGTGGATGCCGTTTCGACGGGATCAATCAGACACAGGATACATCTTCGGCTTAGATGCCGGAGGGCCGCGACGATTATCGCGGCCCTCCTGCCCTCCCCCATCGGTCCGAAGATCAGGCGGCCTGCGAGCGTCGGCGGAGTCCTGCTGCCAGGGCGAAGATGAGACCCGCTCCCCCGATCGCCAACGGGAGCCCTGCCCCCACCGGGACCTGTCGGGAGATGGACTCGGCCATGGTGCCGGATCCGGTGTTGGGCTCTTGCTCGACCGGCGAACAGTTGTAGATGAACACCTCCGTCCGCTCTCCCGCCACGACGATCAGGTTGCCGTCACGATTGACGTTGTCCGATTCGGCGTAGCACCAGGAGTCGCCGATCTCGGTCAACTCGTAGCGTCCCGGCTGGAGGCGGCTGAACCGAAGCACCCCATCGGTGTTGGTGTAGCCCGTGAGGCGGGGTACGAAGTCCCGGACCTCGGCGCTGTAGACGGCGAGGCTGAACTGGGCTGCAGTCCCTTGCCTCCCGCACGAACTCTCGAAGTCGTAACCCGACGGCGGGGTGTCGACCGGGCACGTGAACTTGTGGACCAGGATCGCCCCGGTCGTCTCGGTCAGATCATCCGGCACATTGAAGTACGCGCAGGTGATGGTCGCGCCAGCCGCCAGGGTGAACCCGGTGGATGGCCCGAACGACCGGATGTTCGGCGCGGCCGGGTCGAGGCCGCAGAAGCTGTAGACACTGGATGCCTGGTCATAGACATCCTCACTCAGGGTGTACGTGCCGGCCGGGATCCGGGCGAACGAGGTCACCCCAGCGGTGCCGCCGTCACCAGTGATGCCGCGGGCGGCGACCGGTCCGGAGACGCGGAAGGTGACGTTGTTGGTCCGTCCCGAATCGGCGGCACAGTTATCGACGAAATCGGCGTAGATCGTGCCGGCGAAGCCTGGCTCGCAGGTGTACTTGACGACGTTGATGGTCACCGGGGCGGGCGCCGGTGGAGCCACCTCATTGATGACGACGATCGTGGTGAGCTGGTTGACGCCGATGCCCAGCGTCTCGCTGGCCTCGCCCGGCAGGTCGGGCGCCACCTCACGCAGGACATAGGTGCCGGCTTGGAGCCCGCGAGCGTATGCACCGTCGTCGCCGGTCGAGAAGGTGACCTCGCCCAGCCCGCCGTCCGGGCTGCGGAGGGTGAAGTCCGCGTTGCCCCGGGTGCAGTCGCTCGTCCGAGCTAGTTGGGAGGCGTCACCGTCTGACGAGTCGAAGATGATCGTCCGCTCCCCGGCGCTGCCGGCCGGACAATAGAACTTGAAGACCTGGAGGGAGCCGGTGTTGGGCGGCGGTGGGGCCAACTCGTCTTCGACGGTGATCACCGTCGTGGC
>CADCWH010000341.1 GCA_902806395.1 uncultured Thermomicrobiales bacterium
CCGGTCGCCACGGCCACCAGATAGGCCGGGGCGTCGTTGACTCCAGAATCGTCGGCGGCGTCGTCGCACTCCTCGGCCGGGAGCCAACGGATGCCGTACTCGCGCATGCTTTCGATGACCGGCAGCAGCGCATACCCCTTTGGGGTCAAGGCGTATTCGACCCGCGGCGGGACTTCCGCGAAGCAGCGGCGGGTGATGACACCGGCCTCTTCCAGGCGCTTGAGCCGTTCCGAGAGGGTCTTGGGGCTAACCCCGACCAGAGACCGTTCCAATTCACTGAACCGGCGAGACCCTGCCGCCAGGTCGCGGACGATCAGGGGGGTCCAGCGATTACCGATGACTTCTGAGGTCCTGGCGACCGGGCAGCCCAATGAGGCGGCGGTATCCCGGGGCCGGGTAGCCAACGTTCCGGCGACGGCGGTATCGGTATTTGGGTGGTGCAGCGGTGGCATGACACATTCTCCCGCGCGACGACCCGACCACCGACCGGCGTCGAACCGACCAACCGGATCAGGTCTCGACGGCGCCGCGATCGCAATACTATCAACATGATAGCATAGGGCATCGTGATAGCATCCGGGCGTGGTCCGGTGACCCAGCGGCGGAAGGCGGGGCGGGTGGTGATCGGGGCAGGTGGGTCGACGAGCCGGGGCCGGACGGGCAGGATCGTCGCGGGAGAGCACGCGTGAAGCGACTCATCGCCTATGTCATCGGCGCCATCGTCGCGACATTGGTGGTAGGGTCGATCTCTGAGCAGCGGCTCGTCTCCTACGAGGACCGCGGGTCGGTGATCGTCTTCGCCCTGATCGTCGGCGTGGTCAGCGCCTACATCAAGCCGGTCTTGAAGATTTTGACCTTGCCCCTCACATGCCTGACATTCGGACTCTTCGCCCTGGTGCTGAACGCGGCGCTATGGGGCCTCGCGGCGCGGCTGACGCCGGGGATCGAGGCGACGCTCTGGGGGGCGGTGGCCGGGTCAGTCATCACGAGCATCGCGTCGGGGATCGTCTTCTCGGTATTGGACGAGAAGTGAGCGCCGCGGGTCACACCGCGTCCCGGTGCGCCGGGAACAGGAGGAGCAAGTCATGGCGATGGAAGGATCCAACGGCCGCGCCCGGACCCATGGGCAGTCTGCGGAGACGATGATCCCGGGCGGCGTGCTGGCACCGGTGGCGACCACGTTCGGTACCGACGGTGAGTTCGACGTGGCGGCGTTCCGGGCGAACCTGGACTGGTACTCCCGGTCACGGCTCGACGGGATCGTCCTGCTTGGCTCGAATGGCGAGTTCGCCCTGCTCGACACCTCCGAGAAGGAGGCGGTGATCGAGGCCGGCATCGAGGCGGTCGGGGGGCGCAAGACGGTGATGGTCGGGACCGGGGCGGAATCGACCCGGGCCACGATCGCTCTGACCCGGCGGGCGGCAGCGGCCGGGGCCGACTTCGCCCTGGTCGTCACCCCGCATTACTACTCGCCGCGCTACGATCACGCCGCCTATCTGGCCCACTACCAGGCGGTCGCCGAGGCTTCACCGATCCCGGTCATCATCTACGTGATGGCCGCCTATACCGGTGTCGACCTCGCCCCGGCCCTGGTGGCCGACATCGCCCGCCACCCGAACGTGGTCGGGATCAAGGACTCCGGCGGCAACGCCCCCCGGGTGGCCGAGGTGATCGAGCGGTGCGGGCCGGAGTTCGGCGTCCTGGCCGGGTCGGCCAGCTTCCTCTACCCAGCCCTCTGTCTCGGCGCAACGGGCGGCATCGTCGCCCTCGGCAACTTGACTCCGGACCTCTGCGCCGACCTGCGCGACCTGACCCTGGCCGGGGACCACGCGGCGGCCCGCGCGCTGCAACTGCGCTTGATCGCCCCGAACGCCGCGGTGACCTCCCGCTTCGGCGTGCCGGGGCTGAAGGTGGCCATGGACGCGGTGGGCCTGCGTGGCGGCCCGCCTCGACTCCCGCACCTCCCGCTGGGTGAGAATGACGCCGAAGAGGTCCGGCGAACGCTGCGCGAGGCGGAAATCGGCGCGGTCGCGGTTGGTTGAGCCGCGTTCGCTCCTCGGTGATCCGGACTGGCCGACAGACCAGCGTATATTCGCGCCGCCCCTGACGATCGGCGTCGTCAGCGACACCCACGTCATGCGTCATGGGGTGCGCCGACTGCCGCCGGAGGTGCCGGACCTGTTCCGACGATTCGGGGTCGGCCTGATCCTCCACGCTGGGGATGTGAACACCGGCGCGGTCCTCGACGCCCTGGCCGGGGTCGCACCGGTGATCGCCGTGACCGGCAACAACGATGACCGGGACCTGATGGCCCTGCTCGACCCTGAGGAGCGGTTCACGGTCGGTCCGCACCGGTTCCTGCTCATCCACGGCCACGGGGGCCGATCGGCCCGGAACGAGGCGCGACGCCAAGCCAAGGACGCCGACTGCGTGGTCTACGGCCATAGCCATATCCCGATGATCGAGAAGGAGGACGAGACGATCCTCTTCAATCCGGGCTCGGCCACCGATCGCCGCTGGCAGGAGGAGTTCTCGGTCGGCTTACTCCAGGTGACGGTCGAGGCGATCCTGCCGGAGCTGGTGCTCTACGGTGACCCGAGGTATCTCGTGAACGTGAAGCCGTGACGAGATCTCGGGTTGGTCGATCGACGTCCGGTCCGGGTGGTGACGAGGAACGAGGCTCGAGATGAGGTCCGATGACATGACGAACGGCTTGACCAGTCGAGACACCCTGCGCATCCCTGGGCCGACGCCCGTGCCACCGGAGGTCACGGCGGCGATGGGTCGCGAGATGATCTCGCACCGGGGTGCGGAATTTTGCGCCTTCTATAGAGAACTGCTCGATCTGGCCCGGCGAGCGCACCGGACGGAGCACGACGTCCTGATCTGGCCAGGTTCGGGATCGGCGGGGTGGGAATCGGCGGTCGTGAACCTGTTCTCGCCGGGAGACCAGGTCTTGGCGACGGTCTGTGGCGACTTCGGACACCGCTTCGCCGGGGTGGCGGAGGCGTTCGGGCTGGACGTGGAGCGGCTGGATGTGCCATGGGGGCGAGCAGTCACGCCTGACGCCGTCCGGGAGGCACTCGCGCTGAGGCCGGGGACCAAGGCCGTACTCGTCGCCTATAACGAGACCTCGACGGCGCTGACGAACCCGCTACCGGGGATCGCCCGGGTCGCGCGGGAGCACGGCGCCCTGGTGGTGGTCGACGCGGTCAGCGCCGCCGGGGGGCTCCCGCTGGAAACCGATGCTTGGGGGCTCGACGTCGTCCTGACAGGGTCGCAGAAGGCGTGGATGTGTCCGCCGGGGCTGCTCATCATGGCGATCGGACCGCGGGCCTGGGCGGCGCACGAGACGGCGCGGTTCCCCCGTTCCTATTGGGACTGGACCGCGGCGCGGCGCCAAGCCGAGGAGGGGATGACCCCATCCACGCCGCCGATCTCACTGCTCTATGGCCTCGACGCGGCATTGCGGATGGTCTTCGCGGAGGGCATCGAGGCGGTCTGGGCCCGGCACGCCCAGATCGGGGCGATGGTCCGCGCCAACCTGGCGGGGCGGGGACTGGATCTGTTCTCGGACCCCGAGTACGCGTCGGATACGGTGACGGGGTTCCGGCCGCCCGAGGACGTCACGGCCCGAGCGGTGGTGCGAGCGGTGCGGGAGCGGCACGGGATCGCCATCGAGGCCGGCAAGGGCGCGATCGTGGATGACATCGTCCGGCTGGGGCACATGGGGTGGGTCCACGAGCCGGAGATGCGGTTTGCCCTCGACGCGATCGGGCAGACGGTCGGGTGGTTGGCGACTGGCACCGAGGCGGCAGCGGCGACTACCGTGCCGGGGTGATCGTCGCCGCGCCGATAGGGACACGTTGCAGGCGTCGCTCGCGGCTAGGTATACTGGTTTGCCACGGGAGTTACCGACGAACGCGATGGGTGTCGCTTTGGGGGTC
>CADCWH010000342.1 GCA_902806395.1 uncultured Thermomicrobiales bacterium
ACCAGGCCGCCGTGTCGGTAGCGGCCTCGGATGCGGGATCCGAGACTGAAGCGGCATCGGCGATGACCGAGGCCGAGGACTACCCGGAGGAGACCGTCATCGGGTCAACCGAGGAGGGCGAACCCCTGGCCCCGTTCGTATGGTTCGACGAGGTCGATCCGGACGATGACCCAGACGTGACTGATGATTCAGCCATGACCGACGATGCTCAGCTGGTCGCCATCTTGGCGGCCTCGGCGGATGACGACCTTCCCGCCGGGCGCGGCGGCGAAATTGACGCCTCGACTGATGCCTTCGCCGGTGGCGAGTCGGCTGACGCTGGTGAGGATGCTTCGGCCAACGATGATCAGACCGTCCCGGGCGGCTCTGGGTCACCGGAGACCGAGTTTCGCTCGGTGACGGTGCTCGTCCACGGGATCCCGCGGGCGGCGACAGCCCTCTCCCTGCAGCGGCACCTGGCGAATCTAGCGCACGTCGATGGCGTGGAGGCTCGGGAGTACGCCGAGGGCGTGCTGAGGCTCCAGGTGATGGTCATGCCGGCCCTCGAGTTCCATGACGTGGCCGACTGGGCCGATGAGGACGGCGCCAGGTTGGAGTCTGTCCACGTCCAAGATGATGTCTTGGAGCTACGGCTCCCCGGCTCGGATTACTGATCCTCGGTCGTCCGAGACGACCGGTACCCAGCTCTCCCGCGTACGAACACGACACGGTACCGGCCCGGTCATCGCGACCGGGCCGGTACCGTGGTTGGTGAGAGTCGTGGCGTGGTGATCGCCTCGCATTCCGATCAGGCCACGACCACCTCGTACGCCACACCGCCCTCCAGTGCGATGACGCGTGGGCCGAGCGCGAAGGCGCTGGCGAGATCCGGGTACTGGGCGGCAAGCGCGAAGTACTCGGCGGAGCCGTAGGTGACGGCGACTGGCGTCATGATCTCCGGGTCGAAGGTGGTCTCCACCCATACGCCGTCCTGGTCGATGAACGACCGGGCACCGACGTAGCGGATCGCCCCGCCGGAGTCGGCGTCGGGGGCCGGGGCGGCTTCCGCTCGGGCCAGGTCGCCACTGGCGTCGGCCTCGTCCACCGCCGCCTGGCCCGAGGTCGCGGCCGGGGCATTGGCCCGTGACTGGACCTCCGCGTCCGCCGCGGCGTCACGGCCGGACTGGGTCAGGATGTCGTCCTCGGTGATCAGGTAACTGGTGTAGGGCGTGACGATGCCGAAGCGAACGCTCAGGTCGACGATCGCTTGGACCAGTTCCGGGTCCTCTCCCCCCAATCTGATCTGCTGCAGGAGATAACCGATCCGCCGCGTCGCCCAGAGGCGGGGCACGAAGTCGTCGCCACCGGCCCGGCTCAGCATCACGTCGAAGACGAACTCGCGCGCAGAGCCATCGACGGTGCCGCGCAGCGTGACCTTCGCCGACCCTCCGGTTCGGTAGCGCCCCGCGACGACCAGTTGACCGTCGGCGTAGAGGTCGGGCAGGGGGGAAGGGTGCAGGTCGGAGGTCGCGACGCCGTCGATGGTCAGGGACAGGTCGACCAGGACCGGTGAACCGACCTTGGCCCAGAAGGCCTCCACGGTCGCGTCGAGGCTCTCTCCGGGACGGACGTAGGTCGAGAGACCTCGGTTCTCCGCGGCGATGGTATCGAGTAGGACGGTGTCGACATCGACACCGACACCGAACGCGAACAGCCGGACGTTCTCGAGGGCCGCCTGCCGCGTATTCTCCAGGATCGCGGTGACGTCAGTCTCGCCCTCGGTGGGCAAGCCGTCGGTCAGGAAGAGGAGGGTCGTAGGGCGGTCGGTTCGCACCATGCCAAGTCCGGTTCGAAGGGCGCCGTCGATGTCGGTCCCGCCGGTGGCGGCTAGGCGATCCACCCATGCGATCGCCTCGGAGGCATCGCTGGCAGGTCGCAGGTCCGGATCGAACACCCGGCCCCCGGTGCTGAACTCGACGATGGCGAAGCGGTCCTCGGCGTTGAGCCGGCCCAGCACGTACGTCAGGGCCGCCTTGGCCTGGATGAACTTCTCGCCCTCCATGCTACCGGAGGTGTCCAGGACCACGACGACGTCCTTCGCGACGACCCGGCTCTGCTGCTCAATGCCGGGGGCGGCAAGCAGGAGGAAGTAGCCTTGGTCCTCGGTGGTGTCGTAATAGCTGAGGATCGAGGCTCCGACCCCCTCGGTGGCCCGGGCGAAGAACAGGGTGAAGTCACCGCTCGGCCAGGTGTCGGACGCTTCCCAGCCAGCCACGACGCTGCCCGGGCCGCGTCGGTCGATGGCGATCTGGTGGGTCGGAGAATAGACGGACGGGACCGGTGCCGAGGACTCGATTGCCACCCGTATGCTGGTCTGAGCCACCGGCTCGTACGAGTAGCCGTCCATGCCGAGCGGGTAGACATAGCGGACCAGCCCGCCCTGGGCCGATAGGACTTGGTCGTAGCTGATCAGGACCTCCCGTTCGCCACCAGGCGGGATCGGGAAGATGCTGGCGCGGAGGGCGCCCTGGCCGGCGTATTCGAGGAGGGCGGGGTCGCGGCGCTCGGCGACGATCTGCTGATAGATCGCGCGGGCCTCGTCGGCGTCGAGAAGTTCCGCCTCAACAGGCACCCCGTCGACGACCATCGTGAAGGCACTGACCGCGGCGCCCTCCGGTATCGGGAAGAGGTAGATTCCTTCTGCATCCCAGGCATTGGGGTTGACGAAGATCTGAGCAATCTTCGTCGTCGCGACCTGTTCGGCGATCGTGACGTCAACCGCGTGTCGCCGGATGGTCAGTTGATCGCCGATTGATATGGGCGGGCAAGCGCCCGTCTCGCAACCCGGTGGCTCGGTGACGATGATCCCCTGGCCGAGCGTTGTACCGATCGTGCCCAGCATCGCCACGATGGCCAGGAGCATGGCCATCACCCGTCGGACCATGACATCGGATCCGGACGGATGACCCCCGCGCCATGTTTCAGGACGCCGTCGAGTGCGACCCGGGGAGAGCGTCGTCAGGCGAGCGGTGGGAAACGGCCGAAAACGTTGGGGCATGATGGTGATCCTCCGTTCGGGTGCGGCGACGCGAAACGCGACGGGGACGAGGTTCGTCCTGATGAGAGGACGACGACCGCGACCATTCGGTTCCCAGGCGCTCCCCGGGGACGGAGGTCACCGGGAACGAGGTCGACCGGGCGATGTTGCGCGGGCCGATCGAATCCGGCCACAATCACCGCAGTCGCAGCGATCCGCACGAGGAGACGAGATGCCGGGTATGGAGGAGACACGCGGGACGACCACCGCACCGTGGCGACCGGGACACGGGAGATTGAGCCGCCGGGCGGTGCTCCTAGGGGGAGCGGCGCTCGCGGCAACCGGAGCGACCGGCCGCGCAGCGACGCAGGATGGACAGACGAGCCGGCGTGGGGACGGCCCGGTGCTCGTCGGTGGGCGATCCTACGACGCCTACGTCGAGGTGGCCGACAAGCGCGGCCAGTTCGCCTACTACAGCTGTGAATTCGACGCAGCCTGGATCGTCCTCAATACGTTTGGCATCGAGGCCAGTCTCGAGGACCAGTTGGCGATCACCGGCATCGACCGGGATCCAGAACCGTACGCGGTCGAGACCGCCGATGGGATCATCGTCTACGGCGGGGACACCGAGTCCACGTTCTGCGGCGACTACACCTGGAACTACCTCGCCAAGTTGCGTTCCCCGGCGATGCGCAAAGTCTTTGACGCGTATGGACTCGGCGTGCGACCCGTTCGGGACCGTCGAGATCTCAAGGATGCGCTGACGCGGGGCGAACCGTGCTGGATCAAGCCGACGGTGGATTTCAAGCCTTTCACTCTCGCCACATGGACCACCCCGGACGGCGAAACCTATCCGACCGTCCTCGACAACGACCATGCCGTGGTCGCGGTCGGCTTCAACGATGATGTGGTCGTCATCAAGGATCCCCTCGGTCCCACCAACACCAACTGGGACCGGGCCTGGGAGTACGAGGTCCCGTGGCGAGATTTCATGCGCTGCTGGATGGCCCAGGCCGACGACGGATTGGCCGTCGGACCGGCGGGCGAGGTGACGGGTGACGGGACAGCCGGGCCGGACTGGAAGGACCTGCCCTAGGTCTGGACCGGCAGGCTCCGCAGGGCGCGGAACACCGTGGTCCCGGCATAGGCGAGGGGTAGTGCGGCGTCGTCGAGTGCCAAGTGGGGAAACCGGCGGAATAGTGACCCGATGGCCATCGACCCTTCGATTCGCGCGAGGGGCGCCCCGACGCAGAAATGGGCGCCGAAGCCGAACGCCAGGTGACGGTTGTCCGGCCGGTCGAGCACGAGTGCGTCCGCGTTCGCGAACCGGTCCGGATCGCGGTTCGCCGCGCCGAGCCAGAGATCGACGAACTGCCCACGTTCGATCGATTGGCCCTCCCAGTCGACATCCGCGAGGGCCCGTCGTGAGGTGACCTGGACGGGACTGTCGAAGCGCAATAGCTCCTCGATGGCCGATCCGATGGGAACTTCACCGGACAATAGGCGGTCGCGTTCCGCCGGATGGGACAGCAGGGCGAGCACCCCGTTGCCGATCAGGTTGGTCGTCGTCTCGTGTCCCGCGACGAGCATCAGGATGCAGGTGGCGTAGAGCTCGTCGTCACCCAACACGTCGCCCCGTTCCTCGGCCCGAAGCAGAGTGCTGATCAGGTCAACCTCCGGACTGGTCCGACGTGCCGCGACGATCGCCTCCAGATAAGCGGCCATTTCGCGGACGCTGGCGTCTGCCCGTTCCCCGACTCCGGGGGAACGGGAGTCGCCACCGATGAACAGCGCGAAGTCGTCCGACCAGACCTTGAGACGGTGTCGATCTTCAGCAGGTACCCCGAGCAAGCGGGCGATGACCACCGTCGGCAAGGGATACGCCAGGTCGCGGATCACGTCCAGCCGGTCTTGATCAGCGACCGCATCGAGCAAGTCATTGACGACCGTCTGGATGGTGTCGCGCATCTCGGCGACGACTCGGGGCGTGAACGCTCGGTTGACGAGGCCACGGAGGCGGGTGTGGCGTGGTGGGTCGGCGAAGAGCATCATCGCCCGCTGGACACGAGCCAGATAATCGACCCGCTCGCGTCGACCATCGTCCATGTGACCGAAGAAGATGTCCTCCCGATCAGCACCGAAGCGAGGGTCGCGCAACATCGCCGCGACAGCCTCGTACCCGGTCACCTTCCAGTCGTTGGTGGTCGCGTCGAACAGGACCGGGTTCTCCGCGCGCCAGGCCGCGTAGTGTGGGTAGGGGTTCTCCAACCTCGTCGGCCGCGCCGCGGTCTGATCAATGGCCATCGCGTGTCTCTCCGGGGCGACGAATAACCGCATCGGCACGGTTTCCGCAAACGTCGTGATCGTCCGTCGCCGAGACAGTTCGCGCCATCGGACGAGGAGCGGACGGTGCCGTACGATGCTCGATCCGAGCTACCGGACAGCGTGCGCGACAACCTGCCCGCTCATGCCCAAGACATCTACGAAGAAGCGTACAACAGCGGCCGGGACCAATACGGCAATGACGAGTCCCGCGCCCACCGTGTCGCCTAGAGTGTGGTCGAGAAGTCGTATTACAAGGACGAGGATGGGAAGTGGGTCAGGGGCGCCAGAAACGATTGACACGCCACTGAGCGGGACGACGGCCCTTCACCGTCCCGCTCCCCGGCGGCTATGGTCTCCACGCTGCCGTGCTCAGAACACCAGCACGTTCGTTGCCTCGGCACAGCGCCTGGCGAGGTCGGGCGGAGAGGTGAACGAGGCGTTCTTGCCGACGAGATCGGTTTCGCTGACCCCACGGGCCTGCGCGCACCCACCTCATATGTAGATGCGGACGGCTGTTCCCTTGATCTTGTCCATCAATTCTCGCAGCGGGGGCAAACCCAGCGGCACGACGGAATCGATGTAGTGGTCCTGGATCAGTACGGCCGCGTCGCCCGCCAGGTTGATGTCCGCCTCGATCTCGGCCTCGACCGCACCGTTCACGGCGAGGTGGAACGGGATGCAGGCTTTGGTCGGGTCGTCCGGACCGTGGGTGCCGATGTAGAGCAATCTGGCCATGATCGCGCTCCCCGCGTGGTGTGGGACCCATGACGATCATCTTGCCGGCGCACGCCGGTATGTGGAGGGTACACCCGCCGGTGTGGTTGTCAATGGCGGTGGCCCACCTCGCTGCCCCGGCGCTACCGCGTACCACCGCGGGGCGGGGCACGTTTGTCTACTGTGCCCTGTCGTGACCTTTTACAACCGTGGGGTGGCCAGCTCTGACCCGGCACGCCATCGTCGGACTGCCTTCACAGCAAGCGGCGCCACGATCGAAATGGCGGCTAGGATGAAGATCGACAGCGCCAGTGGACGGGTCACGAACGTCGAGTAGTCGCCCTGACTGAGCTGGAGGGCGCGACGGAAATGTTGCTCGGCCTGGGGGCCGAGGATCATCGCCACCACGGTCGGCGCCACGGGGATCGCGAAGCGTCGCATCACGAAGCCGAGCGCACCGAGGATATAGAGCACGACCACATCGACGGTGGAATTGTTCAAGGTGTAGGTGCCCAGCCCGGCAAGGACCAGGATGCCCGCGTAGAGCAGCGGGCGGGGGATCGCTAGGAGCCGGACCCAGAGACCGACCAGCGGGAGGTTGAGGACCAGCAGCATCGTGTTGCCGATGTAGAGGCTGGCGATCAGGCCCCAGACAAGGTTGGGGTCACTGTCGAAGAGCTGGGCACCGGGCTGCAGGCCATAGCGCTGGAAGGCGACCAGCAGGATCGCGGCGGTGGCCGAGGTCGGCAGGCCCAGGGTCAACAGGGGAACGAGGACACCGGCGGCCGAGGCGTTGTTGGCCGCCTCCGGGCCGGCGACGCCCTCGATGGCGCCCTTGCCGAACTCTTCGGGGTGTCGGCTGAGGCGCTTCTCCATCGAGTAGGACAGGAACGTCGGGATCTCGGCCCCTCCGGCGGGCAGGCTGCCGATCGGGAAGCCGACGGCGGTGCCGCGGAGCCAGGGCTTCCAGGAGCGGCGCCACTCGTCGCGGGTCATCCAGATCGACCCGCTGACCGGGTTGACGACATCGGTGTCCCGGCGCAGGCGGGAGGCGATCCACAGCGTCTCGCCGACGGCAACGAGGCCGACGGCGACCGTGACGACGTCGATGCCGTTGCGGAGTTGGGGGATGCCGAAGGTGAAGCGGGCCTGACCGGTCATCTCGTCGATGCCGACGAGGCCCAGGGCAAGACCGAGGAACAGGGCTAAGAAGCCCCGGGCCAGTGATCCGCCGAGCAGGGCAGTGATGGTGCTGAAGGCGAGGACGATCAGGGCCAGGTACTCGGCCTCGCCGAAGTTGAGGGCGACCTCGACCATGATCGGGGCAATCAGTGTCAGGCCGATCGTGCCGATGGTGCCGGCCACGAACGACCCGATCGCGGCCGTCGCCAGGGCCGCGGCCCCACGGCCCCGCTTGGCCATCTGGTTCCCTTCCAGGGCCGTGATGATCGATGCCGATTCGCCCGGGGTATTGAGCAGGATCGAGGTGGTCGAACCGCCGTACATGCCGCCGTAGTAGATGCCGGCGAACATGATGAAGGCGCTGATCGGTTCCAGGTCGTAGGTCACCGGCAACAACAGGGCGACGGTCAGGGCGGGACCGATTCCCGGCAGGACGCCGACCGCCGTACCGAGGAAAACGCCGAGCAATGCCCAGCCGAGGTTCTGCGGCGTGAGGGCCACGCCGAACCCGTTGATCAGGTCGCCGAAGGCACCCACGCTAGAGGATCCCTTCGAGCCAGCCGGCCGGTAGGCGGAGCGACAGGCCGGCGGTGAAGAGGAACCATGCCCCCAGGGCTAGACCGGCGGCACAAGCCAGGTCCCGGAGATAGTGCCGGCTTCCCATGCCGAAGGCGGCGATGGCGAAGAGTGCGGTGCTCGCCACCACGAAGCCTGCCCGCTCGAGGAGGACTAGGTAGGCGAGCAGAGCAGTGGCGATCAGGCCCAGTGCCACCCAGTCGGTCGGGAGGGAGAGGTCGACATCCTCGGCATCATCGGCCGGTGCGGTGCCCCGGCCGCGCAGGGTATCGAGCGCGAGCCACGCCCCCGTGCCGATCAGCCCCCAACCGACGATCGTCGGGATGACTCGCGGACCGACCTGGGCGTAGGATCGGATGACGCGGATCTCGCCGGTCTGGCGCAGCATCCAGATCCCCAGGGCGACCGCCGCCAGGGCGACCAGCAACTCGGCCGCGACGGCCCCAAACGGCGGACGCTGGCGCGGCGTGGGGACCGGCGACCCCGGAGTCCGTCGTGATCCGGGGTCGAGTTCGGTGTCGTTCGCCGGCATGGTCGTCCCTCCGGGCTGCCCGGACATCACTGGTCGTCATGCCTGGGTGCCCCGGGCGGGTTAGCCCGGCCGTGTGCCGGGTTCGACGGGTTCATTGGTCGACCGGCAAAGTGGGCGGTACGGCCGATGACCGGACCGCACCACCCACCCGGCATCAGGCGGCCTCGATCAGGCCGAGGGTCTCGAGCAACGGCAGGACGCGGTCCCGCTCCGACTGGAGGAAGGCGCCGTACTCGTCACCGCCGAGGAAGAAATCAGCCCAGCCGTAGCGGGCGAGGGTGTCTTTCCAGGCCTGCGATTGGGTCATGGTCTCGACCATCGCGACCATGCACTGGCGGACATCGTCCGGAATATCGGGACCGGCGACGACACCGCGCCAGTTGGCCAGTTCGACATCGACCCCCTGCTCTTGCAG
>CADCWH010000343.1 GCA_902806395.1 uncultured Thermomicrobiales bacterium
ATCAAGAGCCGGTCGAGGTGGTCCTGGGTGTAACGGGCGTATGTGCCGTGTCCGCTGGGTGGCGGGAGCAAACCTTCGCTGATGTAATAACGGACGGTGCGAACGGTGACGCCCCCGAGCATGCAGAGCTCATCGAGTGTGTAGGCTCCATCCGGGACGGACTGGTCCCGCGATCGATCGTCGGCACTGGAGGAACGCTCCTCGGGCATAGTGCGGATGACTCCCTTGTGAAATCGTTAGGCCGTCGCCTGAGTGTCCCGGGGAACCGTGTCGACAGCAACAGGATAACAGTGGTACGTCATACTGTCAACACGAATCTACAACATGGGTGTGATCCGCGACCTCGCTCCGCACCTTGCGCATCACCCGGCGCACGACTCGCCGACGAACGCGATGTCGTCTCGGGAGTCACGACCGGACCCGGGACGGCAATTGACAGCCACCCTGCCCAGCCCTACGATGGTGAACGTCGACGCTCGGTTCTCGCGAACCCGTACACGGGACACTTTGATGGGCGGCCGGACCTACCTCAAATCGACCATCGCGATCTCGCCGAACTCGGCCGCCCCATGGGAGGAGTGTGCCCGGCTCACGGTGGCGCCTGACTGACGATCGCGCCCAGGCGGCACGCACACCACTCCCTCTCCCCCTCCGGCTTTGCCGGGGGGTTTTCTTTGGCCACGATCTCACCAGACACCCCGGAGTACACCCATGTCGATCCTCATCCAGGTCGCCGATGTCGATTACGCCCACGGCGGCAACCAGATCTTCGAGAAGGTCTCCTTCGTCCTGAAGCGGGGGGAGCGCGCGGCCCTGATCGGCGAGAACGGCAGCGGCAAGAGCACGCTGTTTCGCCTGATGGCCCGCGAGATCGTGCCGGACGGCGGCGCGGTCACCCACCGCCGCGGCCTGACGGTCGGCTTCCTCCACCAGACCTCAACCCTCGACCCGTCGCGCACCGTCCGGGAGACCGTCGCCGAGGCGGCCGCGAGCGCCGCCACACTCGGTGCCGAACTGGGGGAGATCGAACGGCGCCTGACCGAACCGCTCGACGACGAGACCATGGCCGACCTACTGGAACGATACGCGGCCGTGCTGGAGCGCCTGGACGCCGCCGGCGACGCCGATCCGGAGGCCGACCTGAACGAGGTGCTCGGGGGGCTGCGCTTCCCCGCCCACCGGTGGGAACAGCGCGTCGGCGAGCTGTCCGGCGGCGAGCGCAAGCTGGTCGACGTCGCCCGATTCCTGCTCACCCAACCGGACGTCCTGCTGCTCGACGAACCGGACAACCACTTCGACGTCGAGGCCAAGGCATGGCTGGAAGGGTGGCTCACCACCCGCTACGCCGGCGCGGTCTGCCTGATCTCGCACGACCGCTACCTGATCGACCGGGTCGCGAACGTCATCTTCGAACTGGAGGACGGCTCGATCCGGCCCTACCCCGGCAACTACTCGGCCCACCTCGCCCTGAAGCGGGCACGCCTGGAGCGCGAGGCCGACCTCCGCGAGCTGCAGGAGCGGGAGTTCAAGAAGCTCAAGGCCAGCGCGGAGCAACTCACGCAGTGGGCCCGGCAAAACCCCAAATTCGCCTCGCGGGCGGAGAACCAGCGCCGGAAGATGGCCGAAGAGCGCGCCCGGCTCGACGCGACGCCGAGGCCGGTCCTCGACCGCCGGACGATCCAGCTCGATTTCGCCACCGAGCGCGGCTCGACCGATGTGCTGGTCGCCGAGAACGTCGCCAAGTCCTTCGGTGACCGGGTCGTGTTCCGGCCCTTCGACCTGCTCCTCCGGCACGGGGAGCGGACCGGCCTCGTCGGCCCGAACGGTGCCGGCAAGACCACCTTCGTCCGGATGGCCCTCGGTCAGGAGCCCCCGTCCTCTGGCACGATCCGGCTCGGACCCAGCGTCACCGCGGGCTACTATGCCCAGCACCAGGAGACGCTGGACCCGGACGCCACCCCGATGGAGACCATGCGGCGGACCAAGCCCCTGACCGAACAGCAGGCCCTCTCCTTCCTCGTCGGGCTGAAGTTCGACCGTACCGACGCGATGAACCGCATCGGCGCCCTGAGCGGTGGCGAGCGGGCCCGCCTGCAGATCGGGATGCTGATCCTGAGCGGCGCGAACCTACTGGTCCTCGACGAGCCGACCAACAACCTCGACATCGCCTCGGTCGAGGCCCTCGAGGAGGCGCTCCTGACGTTTCCCGGAGCCATCCTGACGATCTCGCACGACCGCTATTTCCTCGCCAAGATCTGCACCCGGATCATCGAAATGCGCGACGGTGTCGTCCGGGATTACCCCGCCGGGTACGCTTACTACGTCGCCGAGCGCGACAGGGGCACCCCGCTCACCCGCGACTTGCGATACCAGATGGCAGCACCCGCCCTACCCGAGAAAAAGCGCCAGAAGGCACGACGATAGGCCGATCGAGCGCGGGCCCGCACGTCGCACCGCACCGAACTGAACGGTGATCGGTCCAGATCAGGCCCGCCCGGAACACCGGATAGTCGTTCCCAACTGCGATCCGGCGCACCCCGTTGGGGATCTGATACGGGTGCTCGATCCGTCGCGGGGTGCGACGAATCGACCCATCACGCGACACGGACGCGCGCTATTCCACCGAAGCTGAAACTGCGGAGCCAGGCGCCTCACGACCGTCGGGGACGTTGAGGGCAGTGCCGTCGGAAGAGCTCGGGTCGGGAGTCGGCTCACTCCTCGTCGAGGGGCGGGGCGCCTCGCTAGCGGGGCTTTGGCCGGATCACCTGTGGTCATCAGCCCGATCGGACGGCTCGCCACTCGTCGCGTTCGAGGAGGATGGTCACGGCCGTCCCGATCACGAGGGCCCAGAACGCGGACCCAAACCCCCCGAGCGACAACTCCGACGAGGCGACGACGAAGGCCAAGAGCGGACCGAGCCGGAGCGGCCCCTTCACCATCTCGCCCAAGGCATTGCCTAGGACGGACAAGAGCGCCAGGCCGGCGACGGCGAAGAGCAACGCGACCGGAACCGCCGTCGGGATCGCTCCGGCGAGGCGGGCGGTCAGTGCCACCAGCACCAGACTGCCTGACGTGAGATAGACGGACCGGTGCCGCAGGTGGTGGGGGCCCGCGTCCGGTCCCGCCGTGAGCGGCGTCACGAAGTGGCCCATGTTCACCGGCACGGGCGCGATGAAGGAGGACGCCACCGTGCAGACCCCGGACATGACGTCGATGATGCGGGCCGGCGGATCGTAACCCTGGCTGCGTAGATAGACGACCGCGGACAGGTTACTCAGGGGCAGCGCCAAGACGACCAACACCGGCGAGACCGTCAGGATCGCGTGCCACGAGATATCTGGACGCGTGACGACGATGCTCGGGAGCGTCCAATCACTGGGCAGGCGACGCAAGTCGCCGACCGATGCGGTGACCAGCACCCCGGCCATCAGCGCCGGGAGCAATGGAGGGATCCGTGGTGGGAAGAACCGCCGGGCGAGCAGGTAGACGGCAACCGTCGCACCGACGATGACTGGTTCGGCGTCGAGTTCAGTGAAGACGCGGACCACGAACGGCATGACGAGTCCGGCGAGGACGCCGAACACGATGGGGCTAGGAACCTGGCCCGCCAGCCAGGTCGACAGCCCGAGCCCGCCGATGATCGAGATGGCCACGCCCGCGACGAACGTGGCTCCGAGCATCTCCGAGTAGGAAAACTCGTCGGCGAACGATGCGACGAAGATCAGCCCGGTGCTGCTCCAGATCAAGAAGAGCGGCTGTCGATATGCCGCGGTCATCGCGAGGCTAAGCAGGCCGGAGATCCCGTAGCTGGCCACGATGAGCGACGAGGTCTGGCGGCTGGAGAGTCCAAATGTCTCGGCGACCGTGAGGAGCAGGCTGATCAGCGTGATGGCGAAGATCAGGATCGGGATCGCGACGCTCACGGCGGGGAGAATCGAGCCCGAAGACGGGTGAGGTGGATTCTCGCGCGGCGTGCTCATGCCCTACTCCGACCAGCCGCCGCGTCGAGGACCCACCGTGCGGGCGAGGTCGTCATCTCATCGCAACCAGACGAACGCCGGCGGGGGATCGCTAGCAAGGGGAAGATGCCGACTCTGTGTTGCAGGGGCAGGGAGCTTCCAGGTCGGTGAACACACTCGCACGGTCAGACCCGGAACGTCCGCCTTCATGTCACGCGGATTCCCCACCATCAACTCCGCTGACGGACGTGGTTCGGGCGTTCGTCCTCCATCACCTGGTCGCGGTGATCGGCTACGCCGAAGTGACGGCGGCGCTGCCCGCGACGCCTCAACGACTGGCCAGCCGGACATGACACCTCTGGTCGCAGTCGCCTGCGGGTGCGGGTGCGGCATCGAGTTTGTCCCCATCATGTCAACGGCCCCGAGCAAGATGCCCGGGGCCGTGGTGATGTCCGTCTGACCGGTCCGCCAGGCTAGGCCGTGGGGCAGGCGCCGTGCCAAGGACCTCGCGATGGACCGCCGGACGCGAAAGCCGCCCCGTGGAGACCGCGCGTCGCGTCAGGCTCAAAGGCGACGGCGCCAACATCGACACAGCCCTGTGGCGTGATGACATGGTGCTGATGGGCACCAGACCCACCAACTGGGGATTGCGCGGCCTGGGCCGATACGAGGGATGGTGACCCCACGGCTAGCGCAACGGCGAGGACGGCAAACAGCAAGAACCGACGCATGGCACACACCTCCCGGACGCGAAACGACGGTACGGAGATGGACCCTGGGGATGAGGACCATGCTAGCACGCCATCTTGGTGTGTCAATAGTGCGGCGTCGCGGGAGAACGAACCACGACTGTCTACGGGCAACCAGCCAGTGTCCCGGACCCGGTGCCTGAGACGATGCCTCGTCGGTCACCGTGACAGAATCGGTTACCCGTGCGCCTCGACGGTGTAGAGCTCTCGGCTTCCCGACACGATCAGTTGCGACGCGCGGGACCAGGTTTCCCCGAACTCGGGCGACGCGGCCATCTCCGGCCACACGGCCTCCCAGGCCCCCAGACTCTCCGCCTCGACCTCGAGCACGACCGTGTCGAAGGGGCCGGAGATGTCGGTCAGGACGCGCCACGC
>CADCWH010000344.1 GCA_902806395.1 uncultured Thermomicrobiales bacterium
CGACCGGTGCCACCCGCCTCTACGAACGGGCTGGCATGGAAGCTGTCCGCCTGTTCGCGACGTACCACAAGACGCTGTGACCAGAGCCGACCGCGCGGTGGGAGGCCCACGCTGGCATCACGTTCTCGGCGATCCACCTGGGTCCCGCGTCGGAGGAGAAGGTTGCCCGCACCAACCTTGCGAAATCCCCAGGACCGGTTAGGCTGACGCACGTCCACGCTATGCGTGGTCTCTCGGTCAACCTGGTCTCGATGACCAGGCATCCCCTCGCCGCGCACGGAGGCATCACGATGGCCGAGGCACCTCGCCCGCCGCGGGCACAGACGGAAACGGGCGTTCCGGTCGCCCCGCGGGCACCGGCCCCACCGCCCAAGCGCACCTTCGCCGAACGGCGCCACTTGATCGCCCAGCGGGCCCGGCTGATCGTGCTCATCATCGTCGCCGTGCTGCTACTGGTCTTCGTCCTGCTCAACTATGACCCGATCGATGTCGAGCTCATCTTCTGGGAGCCGCGCCTGCGCCTGGCTTGGGCCCTCCTCGGCGCCGCCTTCCTGGGCTTCCTCTTCGGTGTGCTGCTCCCCCGCTGGCCGTCCCGCCGCCGCTGACATACCCCCCGTCGCCTGCCCCTAAACGTCAAAGACGGTCTTCTGACCTCCGTCTTCCGTCTATCGGCCCCGGCCCCGCCGCCCGTGCTCGACCGCGACACGAACCAGGGTCTGGACATCGACCGCGATCGTGGCAGGGACGGACGGGTCGGCCAGGATCTCGACCAACTCGGCGATCAGGGGATCGTCCCAGGCCTCGGATCGGAACCCGGCCGCTGCCAGCAGACGCTCCCGCTCCACCACCGGCAGGGCCATCGCCTCGCTGATCGCGATCACGGTCTCCCGCTCGGGCATGCGCTGCCCCTTCTCGAACCGGGAGATCGAGCTGTTGTCATACCCTGACCGGCGGGCGAGGTCGGATTGTTTCCAACCCCGCGCGGTCCTGAGGTCCACCAACGTCTGCCCGAAACTGCCCGGCCCACTGGCCGGGGCGGCACCACCCGCCCGGCCACCGCTGCGGCTCGCGGACCCGTCGTCATCTCCCGGGACATCTCCGGCAAGGTCAGCCGATTCGGCAGGGACGACACGGGAGAGGGTCAGCCCGGCGGGCTCCCGTCGCTCTGGTCCCCCACCGGGCGCCGGCTGGCGGACCACGGTCGTCGTGCGCTTGGCCATCCCTTCCCTCGCCCCCAACACCGTGTCGCGCCTCTGCCACGCCGGCGCATCGTCGCCCATCAGGCAATCCTATGACACCTCGCATCATAGCATGAGTCGCTGAACAGGAATAGCCGCGGATAGATGAAGGACAACCAGGTCAATCTAGGCAATGGTCATTTGCCCATCAGACATTGATTGATCGGCGCTGGCGAAGGGCTGAGGTGAGAGACACTCTGCACCCGGGCGCGGCTGGCGGGGGTCAGACCGGACGGACGGCCCCATTACCCCTCACCCGCTCCCCGACCAACCGCTCAGCGGCGGCGTCCGCCCGGACCTCCGCCGGAGCACCGGGGTGCGGCTCCGGCCGGCGGGTCCAGCCAGGGTCGGTGACGACGGGGAGTTGCAGGGCCCGCTCCCGGTCCAGGTCGAGGTTGCCGATGTGGAGGGAGATCGGTGACTGGACCCACTTGTAGATCGATTGCAGGAACAGGCGGGTGAATTTGGCGACGTGGCCAGTCAGGGCCTCGTGGCCGATGGCCGGGAACATCTCCCGGAGGACCACCTCGACCTCCTCCGGGGTCAACTTTTCGGCCGCGAATAGGTAGAAGCAGGCGTCGAGGACGGGGAAGGGCATCAACTCCTCTTCCCCGACCTGGTCGGCCGCCAGCTCCGGCCCGGCCGGGCGGGCCAGCACCTGGCGGATGCCGTCGTGGCCGGTCTGTTCGAGCAGGTAGTCCAACAGGTACATCACCACCGTCTTCGGCACATTGGCGAGCACGCCGAGCGCGCCCATCAGGTCACCACCGACGGTGGTGTAGCCGACGGCCTTCTCGCTCATGTTGCCAGTCTGGAGGAACAGGCCACCGCTGGAGTTGGACCAGTTCCACATCCGCTGGGCCCTGATCCGGGCTTGGATGTTCTGGACCGTCAGGGCGGTCGGCTCCTGTCCGTCGTCGAGCATCGACCGCACGGCGGCCAACTCACGCTCGAAGGCCTCCTCGATCGGGATGACCTCCAATGGCACGCCCAACTCCCGACAGATCGTTGCGGCCGCGCCGCGGGTCTGGTCGCTGGAGAAGCGCGACGGCATGGTGAAGGCGCGGAGGATCGCCCCCGGGTCGTCCGGTACCCGGCGCGACGCATAGCGGTGGGCGACCAGCAGCGTCAGCAGCGAGTCCCGGCCGCCGGAGAGCGAAATTCCGATCTGCCGGAACGCTCCGGTCTTCTCGAAATAGTCTCCGACCCCCTGGGCCAGGGCGTCGAGGATGTCCTCGCACAGCTCGGATCGGACGTCGCGCGGGGCCACCGCGGCTGGTCCGGGCAGGAAGAAGCTGGCGTGGGCCGGGACGGGATAGCGCAGGGCCGCCCGGGCGTCTCGCGTGTCCAGGACATCGGGCCCGACGACGGACACCGGCACGGCTGGGTGCTCCGCAGCGAAGGCCGCCTGGTCCATCCGCCAGGTCGTGGCCTCGGCCCGCAGGCGAAGCGTCCGGTCCAGGTCGACGGTCGCGGTGGCGAATCCCTCCCGCCAGCGTGGCGCCTCGGCCACCCACTTCCCATTCTGGTTGACGAAGCCGCCCCCATCGAAGATCAGGCCATCGTTGGCCCCGATCGCGTTGGCGTAGGCGTAGGTCACCTGGTGATCGGCGGCCCGGGTGGCGATCAGTTCCCGCCGCGTCTGGACGATGCCGACCCGATAGACCGAGGCCGACAGGTTCAGGACCAACTCGGCGCCGCCGTAGGCACGCCGCCGGACGGGGCCGTCGGGGCTCCAGAGATCCTCGCAGACCTCTACGGCCACCGTGCCGAAGTCGAACCCGAACATGACGTCCCCGAACGGCACGTCCCGGTGCGTCTCGGCCATCCCGGGGTAGCCGGCGGCCATCGTCCGCAGGTCGTAGTAGACGTTGTAGGTCGGCAGCTTCTCCTTCGGCACCAGGCCGAGCACCCGGCCCCCGGCCACGACGGCGGCGCAGTTGTACCGCCGCCCCTGGTGATCGATCGCCACGCCCAAGACGCAGACCATCGGGAAGGCGGCGGTGCCCACCGCGAACCGCTCCAGTTCGGCCCACTGGTGGTCGACGAAACCGCGCCACTGAACGAGGTCCTCGGGCGGATACCCGCCGATGAGCTGCTCCTGGAACAGCGCGACGGTGACTCCCGCCTCGGCCATCTCGCCAGCCAACCGCAGGGCCCGGTCGACGTTCGGCCCGAACGACCCAACCGTGGTATTGACGCTGGCGAGGCCGATCGAGATCAGGCGCATAGGGCTTCCTCAGGGGTCACGAATGGGTCCAGACACCGGCGCCATGATACCCCGCCTGCCCGGGACCCCAATGGGCCCATCGGGGCCCAGGTCATGAGCCGACGCCGTGACTCACCGGCCCGCGGTGCCGTCACCGGCTACGGCGCCGCGTCGAGGGTCAGCGGCGAGGCCCGCGCGTCGGTTGCGGATGAGTTCGTGCCCCCCATCTGGCACACCCATCCGCTCACGGACGCAATCGATTGGTAGGCGGACGGGCGCGTGCGGTCAAGACCAGTGACCTGGGATGTACGGGGTGACTCGCCACCGCGGAGGTGTCAGGCCGTGGTGGCTCGCATGGTCGGGACGGTGGTCATCTCCTCGGTGGTGGTGCCCAGCGCCCCGTCCCGATCGGCGCCACCATGCTGACCCACCCTACCGTTCGCACTCGGTCAGACGAACGCCAGTCGCCCATCTCCGGAGCGTTCTGCTCATGACCCTCAGAATCCACTCGATACTCGCACCCAACGCCTGCGTGGCAGATCCGTGTGTCCGTCGCCGAGACACCTTCACGTTTCGGCCCGCGAGTGGGTGGGGGCGAATCGGAGGGACGAACGCGTCTCGCGGTGAGCGCGAGGGGACCAGTCAGGTGCCGACGTAGGCCGCGAGGTGCTCGCCGGTGAGGGTGGAGCGGCCGGCGACGAGGTCGGCGGGTGTGCCCGCGAAGACGATCCGGCCGCCGTCGTGGCCAGCGCCCGGACCGAGGTCGATGATCCAGTCGGCGTGGGCCATCACGGCCTGGTGGTGCTCGATGACGATGACCGACTTGCCGGCGTCGACGAGCCAGTCGAGCAGGCCGAGCAGCTGCTCGACATCGGCGAGGTGGAG
>CADCWH010000345.1 GCA_902806395.1 uncultured Thermomicrobiales bacterium
CCAGGGCCAGGACTAGGGGTGCCTCCGCGCCGTCGAGCGAAACGGTCGACATGCTGGTGCGGACTCCGGGGGATGCGGTCGTTCGGGTAGACGTGGCGGGGCAGTATACCGGCAGATCCGCCTCCGGTCCGGGCGTCAGGTACGTTTCGCATCCGCCGTCCGGTGGTGGGCCCTCCGGCATATCGTAGATCTGTTGGCGCTGCCGTCCCACCGTGGAAGGTGAGAAGGACGCACCGTCGCCCGGGCATGGACAATGACCCCGCGCGAGCGACGGCCCGGGGGCTGGACCCCGGTGCCCTCACAGCCGCGCGTCGGGCGAGAGGCGGCAGTGTCGTCAGGTGACCGCAAACGATGCGGTGCACGCGCGCAATGTCGGACAGGGTCGGGCAGGCTCGCGTCCGCTCGCGTCATCACGAGTCGAGGCAGGCGGTATGGTCGTGCAAGGGGGAGGGATGATGCGCGGTGGTGAACCGGTGAGTGGGAACTCGACACCCGGAACGCCCGACGGTCGCATCCTGGCGATCGATGTCGGGGCGGGGACGCAGGACATCCTGATCTACGAGCCGGGTCAGACGCCGGAGAACCTCGTCAAACTCGTTCTGCCGTCGCGGACTCGCATCGTCGGGTGGCAGGTGGCGGCGGTCACCCGGGCCGGACGTGCCCTGCACCTTGACGGCACCTTGATGGGCGGCGGTGCCTCCACCGATGCGATCCGGGCCCATCTGGCCGCCGGGCTGCCAGTCAGTGCGACCCCGGCGGCGGCGGGGACGATCCACAATGATCCGAACCGCGTGACCGGGATGGGCGTGGTGATCCGGCCGGGCGACGCCCCCGCCGGAGCGGAGACCGTGATCCTCGGAGACATCGATCTCCCGGCGCTCGCGTCGGCGCTTGAACCATTTGGCGTCGCATTGCCGGCGACGGTCGCCGTGGCGGTCCAGGATCACGGGTATCGTCCGGGTTCCGGCAATAACGACGTGCGCTTCGCCTATCTCCAAGGCATCATCGATGCGGGTGGCGCCCTCGACGGGCTCCTCTCTCCCATCCCCGCTCCGGAGATGACCCGCATGGCGGCGGTGACCCGGGCGGTCCCCGGAGCGTTCGTGATGGACACCGGTGCGGCGGCCGTGCTCGGTATCCTCGAGGACCCCCGCGTGCGCGAGGCCGCCGACTCCGACGGCGCCGTGCTGATCAACGCCGGCAACATGCACACCTTCGCCGTGCTGGTCCACGGCCGGCGCGTCGTCGGCCTCTTCGAACACCACACATCGGGCATCTCGGCCGGCATCGTGACCGAACTGGTTGCCCGCCTGCGCGCGGGCACCTTGACCAACGCGGCATTCCGGAGCGAGTTCGACGGCCACGGCGCGGCCCTGGACCCCGCCTATCGCTCACTCGGCCGCTTCGCCACCGTCGCCGTGACGGGCCCGCACCGGGGCATCCTGCGCGATCTCGGCTACCTCGAAGCCGCGCCCCACGGTGACATGATGCTCGCGGGGCCATTTGGTCTCGTCGCCGCCCTCCGTCGCCGGATCGGTCGCGATGTGATGGGCACCGCCTGACGGGCCATCCCCGCCACCCGTGTGATACCTCGCCGCGCGGGCTCGGGCGTCACCACGTCTTGGACTGCACGGCCCGATGGACACTCGGATGTCCGCGGTCCGGTTCCCACGGCAACCGGGGATAGCCGATTACCCCAACGCGATCACCGCCGTGACCTCGCCAGGGGTCGGTGACGGCTCAGTTCCTGTCGCCACCGCCGGCGCATCGGCAGGCGGCGGGCCCGGAGTGGGTTGTCGGGAGGTCGCGGGGCGCCCGGCGGACACCGCGCGGCTACCCGACCAGTCGGACGGTTCTCCGTGCTGATCCCTGTCCACCACCGCGTCAACCGGTTTCGGCAAGGCCCAATGCTGTCACCATGCCGGCGGTGCTCCGCAGTCCCCGACGGCACGGTGGCGCCCCTTGTCGCGGCGGTCAGCGTCACCGGGCGGCAGGGAGGACATGATTCCGGTCAGGCCGGAGCGAACCAGAGAAGGCGTGTGTCGGCGGTCTGCCAGGTCACGTTCGGGACGAACCCCCGCAGGCTGTCCCGGACCGCGATCAGATCTTGCGGAAAGCCCAGCCACAGCGCGAATAGGTCCTGGTTGGTGACCTTCTGGATCGTCCCCAACAGGTCCCGCTGCTCCTCGGGGTCGACCGTGGTGAGCAGCGCCGAGATGGCTTGGTCCACCTCCAGGTTGCGATAGCCTCCCGGGTTCCAACCCTGCGGGTTGATCCGGATGTCCCAGGCCGAGCCATACAGGTCAAAGTCGCTGAACCCCGGGAATAGGTCGTAGGCGAAGGCGATCAGGTCGAAGTCCAGCGTCCGCACCGAGCGTTCGGCGTACTCCTCCGGGTCGAGGACTTGGATGTCGAGTCCCGCCCCGATATCTCTGAGCGAGGCGTCCACGGACTCGAGGGTTGCCAGCAGCTCCGGGCGGGCGTCGTTGCGAACGATTGTCGTCAGGAGCAGCGGTCCACCGGAGGAATCGTCGAGTAGACCGTCACCGTCGTAGTCGATCCAACCTAAGTCGACCAGTGTCTGGCGGCCCCGCCGGACATTGCGCCGCGGGTTGGTCACTTTGGGGTCGTTGGCCCAGGGCTGGGCGACTGTCCCGGCCCGCTCATAGTCGATGAATCCTCGAAAGACCTCCTCGGCGTAGCCGACCCGGTCGATGGCCAAGTTCAACGCTTCGCGAACGGGCAACTCGGTCAGGAAATAGGGATACACCCGGGACAGGTTGGCGAAATTGAAGGCTGCGAACATCACCGAAGCGGCCGGGACGGCGTGCAGGCGACCGGTAACGCCAGATACGGCATCGAGGTCGGGGGCGGACAGGGGCCAGGCCAGGTCGATCTCCCCGGCGGCGAAGGCGGCCGCCCGGTCCTCGGCCGCCGGCAGCGGCACCAACCGCAGTTCGTCGGCCAGCGGCGGTGCCTGCCAATAGGAAGCGTTGCGGGCAAAGACGATCTCCTCGCTCTCCACCCCGCTGACCTGCCACGGGCCGGTGCCGATGGGAGGCGAGGCAGCCCAATCGAACCCGTTCAGGGTCCGTTCCCCGAAGGGCGGCTCGCTCCAGTAGTCCGTGTATTGGGCCCTCTGGAAAATCAACTGGCTGGAGGCGTTGAAGAGCCAGGTGTTATCGGGAGCGGTCAGCGTGACCCGGACGGTCCGCTCGTCGAGGTCCTCGACATCGTCCATCGATACGAAGAAGTTTCGGACCTCGCTGAAGATATCGTCCCGGGCAACGAAGAAGCTGAACCGGACATCCGCGGCCGTCAATGGCGTCCCGTCGTGCCACGTCACCCCCGGACGCAGGGTGTAGGTGATGACCGTGTCGTCCTCGTTCCACTCCCAGCTCTCGGCCAACCAGGCTTCCGGCAGCATCGTCTCTGGGTTCGGGCGCAGCAGGGGGTCGAGGTAGCTGACCGCGACCTGGAAGTCCTGCTCGAAAGCGACAGGGTTGTAGTTGGCGTTGTCGGTGGTGCGGATCGGCAGGCGCAGCGTTCCGCCGGGCTCTGGTGTCTCGGAATCGGCTGGCGGCTGGCCCTGGATGACCGTCAGATTGCCGATCATCGGGTCCGGCACGGGGGTCGCCTGCGGGGTCGCGGCCGGACTGGCGACCGGGCTCGCCCCGGGTGTCTCGGTGGCGGACTGGCCCCGGACGGTGGGGGTCGCCGTCGGCAGCGCCAGGGCTGCTCCTAGCGTCACCGCCGACCCGAGGACCATCCGACGATTCACCGTGCCTGCCGAAGCGTCCTTCGCTTCAGGTGACCTCATCTCTGGATCGTGCTCAGCTACCCGTCGCCCCGCCTGAGAAGTCTTCGCGTTCGGTCGGTGCCCGGTTGGTCCCACGTCAGGTCGCTCCTGTCTCGAGTGGCTGATATGCCCGACCCCCGCCATATGGGCCTACGGGACCCGGACGGATGATCAGCTGCGACCGACATCCCGGCCCCCACGTGATCTGCCATGGCACGGAGCATACCCCGACCATCGGTCTGGGGACGACCGGCGAGGTGCCCTAGGTCCGACCTGATTTCGTCGTCGACCGGCCGATTGCCGCTCCGCGCGACGGGTGTCTCAGCCACCCGGACCGGCATTGGACAGGTCGATCGGGGTGTCGGGGTCGGTCGCTCCTAGCGAGCGGTGGAACCGGGATCTGTCTGTCGGAGACTCGACGGGGAGGGATGGCTGGCCGCGCCCACCTAGCGCCGAGGGGCACCGGAGGGGTGACCGATCTTGCCCTGTCGGGGACTGGCCGTACGCGGAGAGCGGTGGATTGGGGACGTGAGACCACAGG
>CADCWH010000346.1 GCA_902806395.1 uncultured Thermomicrobiales bacterium
ACCTGCGTTCCGTCCGGTGCTCCGCCGAGGCCAGAAGAGACGACCGGTGAAGCGGCAGTCGAGGGGTCGGCGACGCCCGGCATCCCGACATCCTCGGCGACGTGGTCGGCGTCCTCGATCGGATCGACTCCCTCGCGGTGTGGCTGTCCCCCGGCCATGGTGTCCCGCTCCTGTCTGCCGCCCGGGTCGGGGCGGCTGTTCGACCTTCGCTGTCGCGTTCGAATCGTCTCCCGTGGACCGTGCATGGGGCGTGCCAGGCGACAGGGTGTCTAAGCTGCTCGGACGCTTCATTGCCCCTCGGCTCCGGAGTGGGGTAACGGGTGCATGGTGTCGGGAGGTTTGACCAGGGCCGTGACTGGCCCCTATAGTCGATCCGGTGGAGTCGACAGTGCGCGTGCATGCGCACCATTCCCCGCCGGAGGGAGACTGATGCACGACCGGGACGAGATTCGCCTGACCACCCTGGCGAGGGCCGCTGGCTGAGCGTCGAAGCTTGGCCCCGGGGCACTCGCGCAGGTACTGCGCGGGGGAACACTCGCCACCCATAGCCACCCCGACCTGCTCGTCGGTCTCCAGACCAGCGACGACGCGGCCGTCTTCCGCGTGTCCGCCGACCTGGTGATGATCCAGACGCTCGACTTCTTCTCTCCCATCGTCGATGACCCCTACACCTTCGGGGCGATCGCCGCCGCCAATGGGATGAGCGACATCTATGCGATGGGGGGGACGGTCTCGCTCGCCCTCAACATCGCCGCCTTCCCGTCGGACTTGCCGGTCGAGATCCTGGTCCAGATCCTGGAGGGGGGCGCTGCCAAAGTCGCGGAGGCGGGCGGCGCCGTGGCCGGGGGGCACACCGTCGATGACCCGGAGCCGAAGTACGGGATCTGCGTGACCGGTTTTGCCCACCCAGACCGGGTCTGGACAAAGGGCGGGGCGACCCCGGGCGACACCCTGGTCCTGACGAAGCCCGTCGGTACCGGAGTCGTCACCACGGCGCTGAAGCGCGGCGCGGCGGACCCCGAACACGTCCGCGCCGCGGTGGAGTCGATGCTGACCTTGAACCGGGCCGCTGCCGAGGCGGCCGGTTCCGTGGGTCCCAACGCCTGTACCGACATCACCGGGTTCGGATTGCTGGGCCACCTGGCGGAGATGGCCCACAAGGGCGGCGTGGCCTTCACCGTCGCGGCCGCCAGCGTGCCGGCCTTGCCCGGGGCTCGGGAGTATGCCGCTGCGGGACACCAGGCGGGCGGGCTGGCACGCAACCGGGACCACTTCGCGACCGAGATGGATCGGGTCCGGGTCGGTCCGGACGTGCCGGCGGATCTGTCGGCCCTACTCTGGGACCCGCAGACCTCGGGCGGCCTGCTGTTCAGCGTCGCTGCCGACCGGCTGGATGCCATGATGGCCGCCTTCCGGGCCGCGAACGTCGGAGCCTGGTCGATCGGGTCAGTCACGGCCGGCGAGGGCGTGACCGTCCGGTGAGCGCCCCGTCGCGACTCCCTCACACGTTGCCCGCCTGGCGGACCTTGCTCGACCGGATCGATGTCCGGCCGAGCAAGGGGATGGGCCAGAATTTCCTCCTCGACCGCTCGGTGATCGACCGAATCGTGGCGGCTGCCGAGATCGGACCGGGGGACACGGTCGTCGAGATCGGGCCGGGTCTGGGCATCCTCTCCGAGGGCATCCTCTCGACCGGGGCGCATCTGACCGCGATCGAACTCGACGCCAAGCTCGCCGCTCAGTTGTTCGTCACCTTCGGCGACCTCGACCAGTTTCGTCTGGTCGAGGCGGACGCCCTGGACGTCGCGACGGAAACGATCGTCCCCGATGGGACCCCGTTCACCGTCGTCGCCAATTTGCCCTACTCGGTGGCGACCGCGATCCTGCGGCACTTGCTCGAACAGGCCCACCGCCCCCGACGGTTGGTCCTGATGGTCCAGAAGGAGGTAGCGGAGCGCATCACGGCAAACCCGCCCCAGATGTCGATCCTCGGGGTCGCGGCCCGCCTCTACACAGAGCCCCGAATCGCCTTCACGGTCCCGCCGGATGTCTTCTTCCCGCCGCCTGCGGTCGATTCGGCGGTGGTGGTCCTCGATGTCCACGAGGATGTGCCGGTGGTGGGGCAGGAACGGGCGCTGTTCTTCACCGTGGTCTCGGCCGGGTTCCAGCAGAAGCGGAAGCAGCTCGCCAATTCGCTGGCCGACACATTGGCCCTGCCGAAGGCGGAGGTGGTGGCCTGGTTGGGGGCGGCTGGCATCGCCCCGGATCGCCGGGCCCAGACCCTCTCGGTCGCGGAGTGGCTGGCGTTGAACGCTCTGCGGCCAGCCTCGATCGTCTCCCGGCGATGAGCGTGCCCGGCCGCGGACCGGTCACGGCGACGGTCCTCGCCCCGGCCAAGTTGAATCTCGGTCTGGAGGTGATCCGGCGCCGGGCCGATGGTTACCACGACATCGCCACCGTGGTGAGGACGATCGGGATCTACGACGAGGTGACGGTGATCGCCCGCGACGAGCCCAGGATCACGCTCGATGTCCTCGGTCTGCCAATCCCGACCACGGAAGGCGACGGACCGGGGCCGAACCTGGCGGTGGTCGCCGCCGAGGCGATGCTGGCGGCCCGGCCCCTGGAGCACGGCCTCGCGATCCACCTGACCAAAGGCATCCCGGCCGCCGCCGGGCTCGGAGGCGCGAGCAGCGATGCGGCCGCCGTCCTCCGCGCGGTGAACGCCCTCATGCCCAACCCAGTAGGGGAGGACGCGCTGCATGGTCTGGCCCTCGACATCGGCAGCGACGTGCCGCTGTTCCTGCGCGGTGGGTGCGTACTCCTGAGTGGCCGGGGTGACCAGGTCGAGCCCGTCGCGACCGTGGAAGATGCGACCTACGTCGTGGTCATGCCGGTCTTGAGCCGAACACTGGTCCGGAAGACGCCGGCACTGTACGCCGCGCTACGGCCGGGAGACTTCTCGGGCGGTGACCGGGTCGGAGCACTGGCAAGCGACCTGCGAGCCGGCCGATGGCCCGACCCTGCCGGGTATGCCAATGCTTTTCGGAGACCACTGCTGGATCTGTGGCCCGAGTTGGACCGACTCGAGGCGGCCTTGCGACAAACTGCCCTCGCGGTCGCGTTCTCCGGGGCCGGACCCAGCCTCTACGGTGTCTTTGCCGACCGGCAGTCCGCCGAGCGAGCCAGAGCGCAGGTGCTCGGCACGATCGAGCCGGCCCCGTGGGTTGTGGTCGCCGGTCCCGTCCCGTTGCCGCCGGTGGGCATCCCGGCCGGGCAGGACCCCACGGCGAGGTGGACGAGGAAACCGCAAGCCCCCTGAGTTCGTTCGTATGAAGGATGGGGCCCGGGCGCATATCGCGGGCTATCCCCATCCGGGACGGGCAGCGAAGTGGGCTGACCGGCCGCAGTGACCCCATGACTCGACCGGCTGATACAATCGGGGCCGGGAGGCACCTGCCACCTTGGAACGCACCGTCGTCAACCGTCGTTATCGGATCGACCGGCTCATCGGCGAGGGGGGCATGGCCCGCGTCTATCGTGGGTTCGACCTCCTGCTGAGTCGCGATGTCGCGGTCAAGGTTCTCGCCCCTCCCTATTCGCGTGACCTGGGAATCAGGACTCGGTTCGAGCGGGAGGCGCAGGCGGCGGCCTCCTTCAGCCACCCCAACATCATCGACATCTTCGACGTGGGGGAGGAGGGTGATGTCCCCTACATCGTCATGGAGTTCGTCGACGGCGAAACGCTGAAGCAGATCATCCTCGATGAGGCGCCGTTCAACCCCGATGATGTCGCCGCCCTGGTCGAGCAGGTGGCCTCGGCCCTCGACTATGCCCACGAGCGCGGTGTGGTCCACCGCGACATCAAGCCCCAGAACATCATGGTCGATCCCGACGGGACGGCCAAGGTGGTCGACTTCGGCATCGCCCAGTCCATCTCCGATGGCCAGTTGACCGAGATCGGCACCGCCCTGGGCACGGTCCAGTACATCTCCCCCGAGCAGGCCAACGGCCTGATGGCGACTCCCGCCTCCGACATCTACTCCCTGGGTGTCGTCGCCTTCGA
This sequence comes from uncultured Thermomicrobiales bacterium, assembly GCA_902806395.1. The sequence goes on from CADCWH010000346.1 coordinate 4,067, forward strand.
GATGCTCACCGGGATGCTCCCATTCACCGCCCCGACCCCGATCGGCGTCGCTCTCCACCACATCGAAACGCCTCCTCCTCGGCCCTCGGCAGCCCGCCCGTACCTGAAGACAACTATCGACCGCGCCGTACTCCGGGCGCTGGACAAGAACCCGGTCCGCCGGTACACCACGGCCGGCGCCTTCGCGCATGACCTCTCACGTTGGGCGGAGGCTGCCGCGTCTCCGGTCGCCGTCGGTGGTCTCCTCCCGCCCAAGGAGGGACCGACCGCGGCGACGGTGGTAGCGTTTCCGGCGCAGGGGTCTCCGGCCCGGGCACCATCCACCGACCTGTCCCGCTCGATGGGTGACGCTCGGGGGGAACAGCCCGGCCGCATTCGCATCGGCGAAACCGGGGGGAAGACCGCCGTCGCCGCCGTCGGGACCGGGATCGGCTGCGGGACGTGGTTTGCCGGCGCGGCCACCCTCGTCGTCCTGATTGCCTTGGTGGTGGTCGGTGCCGCGTTGTCGGAGGGACGCCTGGGGCTCGGCCGGTCGCCGGATGCCGTCCCGACGGCCACCGTCGCGACCGCGAGCCAAACGCCGGTGGCGGTGGCGACTTCCGTGCCCGTCACGGCGACCGTGTCCGTGACGGGGACCGTGCCAGTCCCCGGCGTGGTCGGGATGGACATCGACGCGGCCATTGACGCCTTGACCTCGCGCGGGTTCTTGGTCGATGTCGGCCAGGCGGTCTATGACCCGGTGATGCAGGTGGACCTGGTCGCCGAGCAAGACCCTCCGGCCGAGACGCTCTGGGAGCAGGGACGCGCGGTGATGATCCGGCCCAGTTTGGGTTCGCCGGAGGTGGACCTGGCGGCTCTGGAGTTGATCGGCCGATCTGAGGCCGAAGCGCGCGAGATCTTGACCGGCCAGGGTATCAATGTGGCGGTCGAGTCGGTCACCGATCCCGAGATCGAGGTTGGGGCGGTGGTCGGATCGAACCCCGAGACCAAGGCGTCCATCGGCGACGTGGTCACCCTGTACGTCAGCATGGGCGACCTGGTCGTCGTGCCGCCAGACGTCGTCGGACGGCCGGGCGATGACGTCCGCGCCCAGTTCGAGGCGGCGGGATTGACGGTCGACGACGACCGGATCGTCGATGCCGGTGCGCTGGAAGACCTTGGCGTCGAACCAGGAGACGTTACGGTCGACGACGGGGACGTGGTCGCGGTCGAGGCCGACGGGGAACCGTTGCCCCTCGGGGAGGCGGTGCAGGCTGGGTCCAGCGTGACGCTCGTCATCCTCGACACCGATGGTCAGGATTGACCCTGTTCCGATGACTGAGTCGCCCCCTCGGTCCCGACCACGCACGGGTGTCGACCCAGTCATTGGTCGCCGGACGGCGGTCGCCGGGCTCGCCGCACTTTTCACCACGTCGGCCGCCGCGACCACACTGCTGGCCGGGCGCTGGCGCGATGTCACCGGCGTCACCGGTATCGTCGCCCTCGGGTGCGGTTCGTCGCTCTCGGTCCTCGTCCGGACATCGCGGGCCCGGCTCCTGATCGCCGCTGGAGACGATCCCGACGCCTTCGACCGCGCCTGGGGTAGCGTATCCCGCCCTACCACGCCGCGATTGGATGTCTTGATCTCGGCCGGACGGGCGGGATCGGCGGCGGTCCCCGAGCACGTCCTCCAACG
>CADCWH010000347.1 GCA_902806395.1 uncultured Thermomicrobiales bacterium
GCGGAGACCGAAGGTCTCGCTAGGCGACGACTTCCTCCGACTTCGGGTCGAAGAAGTGGAGTCGCTCCGGCTCGGCCGCGACCTCGATCTGCTGGCCGCGCTCGAGCCGCAGGTCGGGGTCCATCCGCGCCGTCAGCGTGGTGTTGCCGTTGGTCAGGTAGACGAAGATCTCGTTGCCCAACAATTCCACCACGTCGACCTTCACCGGGATGGTCGAATCCGGCGGCATGTTGACATTGATCCGGGATCGCTCGACCAGGTGCTCCGGCCGGACACCCAGGGTGACGGTCTCGCCCAGGTACTTCTGCAGGCTGCGGCCCTTCGCGTCGGGGACGCGCATCTTGAACCCATCGGCGTTCGCGAAGAGCTTGCCGTCGACCGCCTGCAGATGGACATCGACGAAGTTCATCGACGGACTGCCGATGAAGCCGGCGACGAACTTGTTGGCCGGGTTGTCATAGAGGTTTTGCGGCGTGTCGAGTTGCTGCAGCACACCCAGGCTCATGACGGCGATCCGGTCGCCCATGGTCATGGCCTCGGTCTGGTCGTGGGTCACGTAGATCGTGGTCGTCTGGACCCGATCGTGCAGCTTGATCAGCTCCGCCCGCGTCTGGACCCGCAGCTTGGCGTCCAGGTTGGAGAGCGGCTCGTCCATCAGGAAAACGTCGGCGTTGCGGACGATCGCCCGGCCCAGGGCCACGCGCTGGCGCTGGCCGCCGGAGAGCGCCTTCGGCTTGCGGTCCAGGAACCCCTCGATATCGAGCAGGCGGGCCGCCTCGCGGACGCGTGTCTCGCGCTCGCCCTTGGCGATCTTGCGCAGCTTCAGGGGGTAGGCGAGGTTGTCGCGCACGGTCATGTGCGGGTAGAGGGCGTAGCTCTGGAAGACCATCGCCACGTCGCGGTCTTTCGGCGGCAGGTCATTGACGACCCGGTCCCCGATGATGATCCGGCCGCCGCTGATCTCTTCCAGACCGGCGACCATCCGCATGGCGGTGGACTTGCCACAGCCGGACGGGCCGACGAGGACGAGGAATTCGCGGTCCTGGATCTCCATGTTGAGATTGTTGACCGCCGGTGTCTGACCCGCTCCGTAGAGCTTGGTGACCCCGTCGAAGATGACGCGCGCCATTGCTGCCTCCCGATCGTTGACTACGGCGCCCGGACGGACATCGTCCGCGGCACGGAAGCACCTCCGTGGTTCCCGCTGCCGGCCCCGGTGCCTTGGGACCCGCATGGGGTGGTATCCCGCGTTTCGGCGAAGTTGTCAAGAGGGTATGAGACGATGGCGCGAAACACGGTCGTCGCGGCCGGGTAGGATGTCCTCGGCGGCCAGGCATCAAGTGCCGCCGTCAGTCCGGACCGATGCGGCAAAGCTCGCGGGCGCGGGGGAACGATGGGCAGATGGGAGATGGCGCGGTGACACCGGGTGACGTGACGCCGGCGACCGGCGAGGGGAACGGTCCGCGATCTTCCCGTGACCTCGTTGGAACGGGCGAGCCACGGGAGCCGCGTCCGGGCCGCGTCGTCTGCTTCGGGGAGGCGATGGTTCGTCTGACGCCTCCGGGAAACGACCGGCTGGAGCGGTCGGTCATGCTGGGGGCGACCGCCGGAGGCGCCGAACTCAACACGGCGGTCGCCCTGCGCTGCCTGGGCGTGCCGGCGTCCTGGGTCTCGGTGCTGCCCACGACGGCGCTGGGTCGCCTGATCACCCGTCAGGCCCGAGCATCAGATGTCGATTGCTCAGGTATCCGCTGGGTGCCCGAGACCGGAAGCCGAACGGGTGTCTACTTTCTGGAAGAGGGCGTGGATCCGCGACCCTCGGCGGTCACCTACGACCGGGCTGGCTCGGCGATGGCCCGTCTCGCCGGTGGTCCCTTCGATTGGGACTCGACCCTGGCCGGGGCATTGGCCTTCCACGTGTCGGGGATCACCCCGGCCCTGGGACCGGAGTGCCGGGCCGAGACCGAACGGGCGATGCGCGCCGCCCGTGATGGGGGACTCGTCGTCGCCTTCGACCTCAACTACCGTTCGAAACTCTGGACGGAAGACGAGGCCCGCAACTGCTTCCAGACACTGGCGCCGTTGGCAACGGTCCTATTCGCCTCCCGCGGTGGCCTGCGGACCTTCTTCGGCATCGAGGGGAGTCGTGAGGACGTATTGCGCGGGGCTCGGGAGCGCATCGGCTGCGACTCGATCGTGATGACCCGCAAGAAGAACCGGGGCAGTCGCGGAATCGCCCTCTCCAGTCAGGCGATCGGGCCGGACCCCACCGTCGCGGCGAGCCCTTGGCGGGAGACCGAGATCGTCGATCGCCTCGGAGGCGGCGACGCATTCGCGGCAGGCTTCCTGGCCGGCTATCTGGAGGACTCCGCCGACCTCGTTCGCGCCTGCGCTCTCGGTACTGCCGCCGCCGCCCTGAAGCACACCATGCCCGGCGATTTCCTGGCCGCCACCCGCGACGAAGTCGAGGCCGTCCTCACGGTGGAGGAGGGTGGCGTGTTACAGCGGTAGCCATCCTGGCCCGCTGGCGTCAGGCGACCCTGAACTGCATTTCCTTGAGATGTGCGCCTGGAACACGGCTCTGGACACCGAGGAACTCACACCCGACCACCTGGTCTTCGGCATTGAAGTCGAGCACGATCCCAGGCCGCACTTCTTCCGAGTCGATGATGGGGGAGTCGTCGAGTCGGACGTAGAGTGCGTCGGCCTCCGGGTCAAAATGGACTTTCATAGGGTGTTCCTCAGCCGACGAGCGAAGAACACCGTGACGACGCGCCACGGTTCCACGCTCGCATTGTAGACGACTCTGAGCCAGCGCCCTTCGTTCTGGGCAATCGGTCCAATCGCGTGTCGGAGAGTTGGGTCACTAGGATCAATCGTGAGACGAGTTGGATGTGTCAGCACTTGCCTCACCCACGTCTCAGGAATGCGGCGTTCAACCATAGCGGCGATCGCATGTGCGGGGAGCGAGAACCGAATGTGCGACGGGTTGTCCACGGTGCGTATCGCGTACCATTCAGAGCTGTCTCGACGTAGGTGATCCTCGCCTGATCATCA
>CADCWH010000348.1 GCA_902806395.1 uncultured Thermomicrobiales bacterium
AGGCTGCCAAAGCGGCGGTGCCGACGGCGTAGCCCTTGGTGAGCGCTTTGGTCGTGTTGCCGACCGAGTCGAGGGCGTCCGTGACCGCCCGGACCTCATCCGGTTGATCTGACATCTCGACGATGCCGCCGGCGTTGTCGGTGATCGGGCCGAAGCAGTCCATCGCCAGGATGTAGGCGGCCGTCATCAACATGCCCATGGTGGCGACGGCGGTACCGAAGATCCCGGCCGAGTCCTCGAACCCAGCGACGACAGGGAAGTCGACGGTGTTGCCCAGATAGAATGAGGAAAGGAGCGCCGCCCCGACCGTCAGGGCCGGGATGCCGGTCGTCTCCAGACCCACCGCCATGCCAGAGATGATGTTGGTCGCAACACCCTGCTCGGACGCGTTGGCGATCTCCCGGACGGGCCGGTAGCTGCCGGCGGTGTAGTACTGGGTGATGAACAGGAAGGCGAGGGAGGTCACGATGCCGATGAGGCCGCAGACCGCGTACTCGAACTTGCCGTAGGGCAGCATCCAGTAGCAGACGACGAAGAGGCTCACGGCCGACAGGGCAGCGGTGACGTAGAAGCCCCTGTTGAGCTCGGCCATCGGGTCCCTGATGACCGCCTTCGGCTGGATCACGAGTGTCCCGACCAGCGACGCGAAGATGCCGAACGCGGCGAGGACGAGGGGGAAGAAGATCCAGGCAATATCGCTGGTGCCGGTCGCCGCGCCCGACGCTTTGAAGAGCGCGACGCCCAAGATCATCGCGCCGATGATCTCGGCGGCGGAGGACTCGAAGATGTCCGCCCCTCGGCCGGCGCAGTCGCCCACGTTGTCGCCGACGAGGTCGGCGATCACGGCCGGGTTGCGTGGGTCGTCCTCGGGGATGCCGGCTTCCACCTTGCCGACGAGGTCGGCGCCGACATCGGCCGCCTTGGTGTAGATGCCACCGCCGAGTTGGGCGAAGAGGGCGACGAAGCTGGCGCCGAAGGCGAAGCCGACGATCCAGAAGGGGGTCTCGGCGACGGCCGCGAACTCGCCCTCGGCGACGGTGTAGACCATGCCATAGACGGCGAGGACGCCGAGCAGGCCCATCGCGATGATCAGGAACCCCGTGACGGCGCCGCCCCGCAGGGCGACTGTGAGGGCCTCTCCGAGGGAGCGCTGGGCGGCAGAGGCGGTCCGGACGTTGCTGCGAACCGCGACGTACATGCCGATGAAGCCGGAGATGCCAGAGAGCAGCGCGCCCATGAGGAACGCCAGCGACGTGACGACTCCGCGCGCGACGGCGTGGTCGTTCTCGAAGAGGGCGACCAGGACGCCCATGAGGATCGCGACGACGACGGCCAGCACGCCGATGGTGCGGTACTGGCGGTTGAGATAGGCGATGGCGCCTTGGAAGATGCGGGCGGCGATGTCTTGCATGGCCGGCGTGCCGGTATCCCGGCCCAGGACATCGCGGGCCAGCCAACTGGCGAAGGCGATCGCGATGATCCCGAAGATGATGACCGGCATGCTATAGAGCAACGATTCGTCCACATCCCCCCCCTGCTGACGTGTGGACCCGATCGTTCGGGCCCGGCGTGCCACGGTTCGCCCCCGGGGCCCCACCGGACCCGGGGTTGACTTGCGCCCTGGGGCACCGTCCCATCGATTACGACGCGTGGAGAAGTCGCCGGTCCCGCGTGGGGGCGGCGTTCACGACGCGATAGTGTATCACGCCCCCACGCTCACCCGGCCCATCCCACCGGGCGAATCAGGTCGTGATGAGGCGAACGACCCGGTGGCCTACCGGTTCCCCGCCACCGCCGCACCTCGGGTTCCCCCCCGACCGGTGATGCGTCCGAACAGGCGCTGGATCTCTCCGGTCTCCCACGCCACGAGGAGCTGGCTGGCATTGAAGATCGAGGAATAGGTGCCGCTGACCACGCCGAGCAGCAGCGCCAGGACGAAGTTGCGGGTCGAGGAGCCGCCGAACAGGTAGAGGGCGAGCAGGGTGAGGACCACGGTCAGGGACGTGTTCAGGGATCGGACCAGGGTCTGGGCCAGGCTGTAATCGACGACGCCCTCGAAGGTCGGGGCGGCGTGGCGGGCCAGGTTCTCCCGGATCCGGTCGAAGACGACGATCGTGTCGTGGACCGAGAAGCCGATCACCGTCAGCAGCGCGGTCACGAAGAGGGCGTCGATCTCCACGTCGGCCACCGCGCCCAGGATCGAGAAGATGCCGACCACGAGCAGGACGTCGTGGAGCATCGCCACGATGGCGCAGGTGCCGTAGAGCCAGGGGTTCTGCGTGTTGCGGAAGGCCCAACCGATGAACAGGAGAACTCCGAGGGACGCCAGACCGACGGCGAAGACCGCACGGTCTCGGATCGCATTACCTGCCGATGCGCCGATGGTGTTGATCTCCAGCTCCGTGAAGGTGCCGACCTCCCCCTCGATCGCGGCGTAGAGTTCGGCCTTCTCGGCCGATCCCTCACCGAGTTCGGGCATCCGGATCTGGATCCCGTTGCCGCCCTCGACCTGGACCGTCTGGACCGAGGCGGACTCGTAACCCTGCCCATCGAGAACCTCGCCGATGCGTTCGGTGGCGACCGCCTGGTCGAAGCGAAGCAGGATCTGCGTTCCCCCGGTGAAGTCGATGCCCTGCTTGAGGCCAAACAGTATCAAGGAGATCACCCCTGGGATGATCGCGATCAGCGAGATGGTGAACCAGAGGCGGCGCTTGCTGGCGAGGTGTTCCATGGGATCAGCGTCCTTTGGTCTGAGGTCGGGTGGCGACGGCGATGATGCTCGCGGGCGGTCAGTCGGCGGTACCGGCGTCGCCGAAGCGGGTCTCGACTCCGAACAGGCTCGGGTCCTGAGCCACTTGGGCATTTATCAGCAGGCGGAGGAACGTGCGGGTCACGATGATGGCGGTGAACATGCTGACGGCCACGCCGATGAACAGCGTCAGGGCAAAGCCGGTGATGATGCTGGCACCGGAGAAGTTGCCGAACCAATAGAGGATTGCGCAGGTGATCATGGTCGAGATGTTGGAGTCGCGGATCGAGGGCCAGGCGTGGTTGAAGCCGGCCTCGATACCATTGCGGAGGGATCGGCCGATCCGCAGTTCCTCTTTGAGCCTGGCGAAGATCAGGACGTTGGCGTCCACCGCCATGCCGATCGACAGGATGAACCCGGCGATCCCGGCCAGGGTCAGGGTGACGGGGATCAGTTTGAACAGGGCGAAGGTGAGGGCGGTGTAGATCAGGAGGGCGACCACCGACAGGAGGCCCGGCAAGCGGTAGTAGATGATCATGAAGATGGCCACGATGGTCAGGCCCACGATGCCGGCGATCAGGCTGCGGTCGAGCGATTCCTGACCGAGGGTCGGGCCGACGGTGCGGCTGGAGACGACCGAGAGCGGTACCTCCAGGGAGCCGGAGCGCAGTTGGACGACGAGGTCCTGCACGCCTTGGGCGGTGGGGCCCTCGATGATGCCTTGGTTTGAGATGGCGCCGTTGATGACCGGGGCCGAGATGACGACCTTGTCGACGACGATCGCCATCTGGGACCCGATGTGGGAACTGGTGAAATCGAAGAAGCGGTCGGCGGCCTCGTCACTCAGCTCAAAGCCGACGACCGGGGCACCGATCTGGTTCGTGGTGACGTAGGCGTCGGAGATCTCGGAACCGCGGATGATGGTCGTGAGGACCGGTCCCTCGGGGGTCGCGGACGGCGAGGGGATGACCTCGGCGACCGGGGTGCCAGGGGTTGCCGCCGGGGACGCATCAGCAGCCACCGGGGTCGCACCCACGGCGACGGGCGAGACGCCCGGGGTGCCGTCGGCGATCGGGGTGGCGTCGGGAGTGGCACCAGCGGCCGCGAGGTCGGCCGGACCGCCCAGCGAGGTGATCACCGTCTGGCCAGGTTGGACCGATGTCCCGGCGGGGTCGACGATCTCCAGCAGCGCGGTCTGCTGGACGACCCTGACGGCTTGCTCGGGATCCTCGACGCCGGGCAACTCGACGATGATCTGGTCGTCGCCGCGAGTCTGGATCAGCGGCTCGCTGACGCCAAGGCCATTGACCCGGCGCTCGATCGTGTCCCGGGTGCCATTCATGGTCTCGGAATCGACGTCTTGGCCAGCCGGGGGATTCGCTTCGAGGAGGACCTGGAGGCCGCCCTGGAGGTCGAGCCCCTGGTGGGCGTAGACGTCGTCCTTGAACCCACCGATGTTGAGCACGCTGCTCGGCAGGCTGATCCAGGTGGCGAGCAAGGTGATGATGACGATGAAGACGAGCGTCTGTTGGGGACGGATGGACACGCGGTTTCCCTCGCAGCCGGGCAGGCGCCCCGCGCCGCGAGGCGGCGGGAGACGGAGCCCCGGTTCGAAACACGAACGCCGATCATCCCGGCGGGCGGATGGACCGAGTATAGGAGTCCGGCCGGAGGGGGGTCAAACACGTGGGGGAATAAGAGACAGAATCGGACCGTGTTCCAAAACCGGCTAAACCGGCGAGCGCTGGCCCGAACTCATCGTGCGAGCGGGGCCGGTGGCCGGACGGGCGTTCAGTGGGACGAGCCCGAGGCATCTCATCCTTGGCAGTGCCACGGGGCCGCTGTGCCCCGTGGTGGTCACGACTCGGGTGATTGATGCACGGCAGGTTGGGCACGGCAAATCTAGATTCAGTGCCACGAATAGTACTGACTGACGATCAGGAGATTGTCGATGAATATCACTATCTCCCCGCCCTTCATGGCGGAAGTCCCTCGAGTAGGCGCGTCGATCGGTGCCTGCTCAGAGCGAAAGGAGTCGGGATGTTCTGTGAGGATCGATCCCTGATGCGCGTCTCACGGCAACGCTCGCCCGGGCTGCCATGGCTGGGAGATCGCTGAAAGGCCGTACACGGACGGCGCCCCCGACAAGGCCGAGGGCGCCGCTTTGGCGAGGGCTGTGGACGGAACGTGGCCCGAGGGGAGGCTAGACGCTCGCAGGATCCACCGGATCGGTGCCAGCGTTGACCTCGGTGGCGTCGTCCACCCCGTCACCGTCGGTGTCGATCACTGTCGGGTCGGTCCCGAGCTCGACCTCCTCGGCATCGGTCAGACCGTCATCGTCAGTGTCGATCACCGTCGGGTCGGTCCCGAGCTCGACCTCCTCGGCGTCAGTCAGCCCGTCACCGTCGGTGTCGACAGCCTCGGCCACAGTCGCGGTCGGGGCTGCAGCCGCTGTGGTAGCAGTCGGGGCTGCAGCCGCCGTGGTGGCGGTGGGGGCCACCACGACCTCCTCGTCCGCAGTGGGCGGGGTCACGATGAACTCACCGGCGCGGTCGAGGACCTCCTCCCGCGACAGCGCGTCATCGAAGGCCTCCGGGAAGGGCGAGTCCCCGACCAGTAGGTTGAGGTAGCCGGCGTGCCGGCCCTCAACAGTGGCGATGCTCCCCGCCGCGGCCAGGAGAGCCGGATCCGTGATCGCCGGCGCGGCACCGAGGTAAGCCGCGACGCCCGTGTTCTCTAGCGCCTGCGCGGTCTCCAGGAATGCCTCGACGCTGTCGAAGGCGTCGCCGAAGTCGAACTCGCCCCCCTCCACGGGCGCGAAGCCGAGGTCGGTGATGGTCGTAGTGAGAAAATCGACGTGCTCCTGCTCGTGGTCGCCGATCTCCACGATGCGGTCGCGGATGTAGCTAGGAGACCCTCCCCGGGCACTCGCCACTGGAGTACCCTCGTCGTCGGTCCCCTCCTCACCGAGGGCCTCCTCAAAAGCCTCGTCGTCGAACGTATCCAAGCCCTCTTCATAGAAGGTTGCTTCCAGCAGCTCCAGCGTGAGCGCAAAGTTGAGGATGTCGAGATCGCTCTCGAACTCCTGCGCTAGCGCGGCGCTGAGGTTGCTGCCCACCGGCGCCGCAGCGAAGGCGACGGCCAGCGCGCCACCCCCGGCCACCCTCGCCGATCCCTTCACAAAGGCACGCCGCGAAGCGATTCGCCGCCGCTCCTCTGCCACGACCTCCAAAATTCGTTCGTGTGTCGGCCGCATCGCTTGTCTCCCTTG
>CADCWH010000349.1 GCA_902806395.1 uncultured Thermomicrobiales bacterium
CGCATGATCTTGCCGGAGCGGGTCTTGGGCAGGTCGGGGGTAAAGAGCAGGGTCTTGGGCTTGGCGATCGGGCCGATCTTGGCGGCCACGTGCTGGCGCAACTCGTCGCCGAAGGCCGGGCTGGGGTCGGTGCCATTCTTGAGGATCACGAAGGCGGCGATGGCCTCGCCGGTCAGGTCGTCAGGGGTGCCGACCACGGCCGCCTCGGCGACGGACTGGTGGGAGACCAGGGCGCTCTCGATCTCGGTGGTGCTCAGGCGGTGGCCAGAGATGTTCATCACGTCGTCGACCCGACCCATCAGCCAGTAGTCGCCGTCCGCGTCTCGCCGGGCGCCGTCGCCGGGGAAGTAGGTGCCGGGGAAGCGATCCCAGTAGGTCGACCGGAAGCGCTCGGGGTCGCCGTAGATGCCGCGCAGCATGGAGGGCCAGGGGCCCTTGACGACCAAGTAGCCACCGGCGCCGGGGGGGACGGGGTGGCCGTCGCCATCGACGATGTCGACCTCGATGCCCGGTAGGGGGCGACTGGCGGAGCCGGGCTTGGTGGTCGACAGGCCGGGCAGGGGGGAGATCATGATCGCGCCGGTCTCCGTCTGCCACCAGGTGTCGACGACCGGGCAGCGGTCGCCGCCGATGTGGTGGTGATACCAGACCCAAGCTTCCGGATTGATCGGCTCCCCGACGCTGCCGAGCAGGCGCAGCGACGAGAGGTCGTGCTTGGCGGCGTGCTCCGGTCCCCACTTCATGTGGGCCCGGATAGCGGTCGGGGCGGTGTAGAGGACGGAGACGCGGTATCGCTCGACGATGTCCCACCAGCGATTCGGGGCCGGGTGGTCCGGGGTGCCCTCGTACATCACGCCGGTCGTCCGGTTAGCCAGCGGGCCATAGAGGATGTAGGAGTGGCCAGTGACCCAACCGATGTCGGCGGCACACCAGTAGACGTCGTCGTCCTTGATGTCGAAGACCGTCCGGTGGGTATGGGCGACGCCGAGCAGGTAGCCGGCGGTGGTGTGGAGGATGCCCTTCGGCTTGGCGGTGGTCCCGGAGGTGTAGAGGAGGTAGAGTGGGTCCTCGCTCTCCATCCGCTCCGGCTCGCACTCCGGCGCCTGGCGGGGGACGACCTCGTCCCACCAGATGTCGCGACCCTCGACCATCGTCACGTCCTGCCCAGTGCGGCGGGCGACCAGGACGCGCTCGATGCTGGGCGCCTGGCCATCGGCGATGGCGCCGTCGACGTTGATCTTCAGGGCGGAAGGCTTGCCGCGCCGGTAGCCGCCGTCGGCGGTGATGACCACCTTGGCCCCGGCGTCGTTGATCCGGTCGCGCAGGGACTCGGCCGAGAAGCCGCCGAAGACGACGGTGTGGACGGCGCCAATGCGGGTGCAGGCCAGCATCGCGATCGGCATCTCGAGGATCATCGGCATATAGACGGCGACCCGGTCGCCCCGCCCGACGCCCAACTCGCGCAGGGCGTTGGCGCAGCGGCAGACCTCGGTCAGCAGTTCGGCGTACGTGATTTGGGACCGGTCACCCGGTTCGCCCTCCCAGTAGTAGGCGACCTTGTCGCCGTGGCCGGAGGCGACGTGGCGGTCCAGGCAGTTGACGGAGACGTTGAGCTGCCCACCCTCGAACCAGCGGGCATCGGGCGGGTCCCAGGAGAGGACGGTGTCCCAGGGGCGATACCAATCGAGGGAGCGGGCGGCCTCGGCCCAGTAGCCCTCCGGATTGGCGGCGGCGCGCTCGTAGACGTCAGGGTCTCGCACGTTGGCCTGGTCGGCGAACCCCGGCGGGGGCGGGAAGGTGCGGTCCTCGCGGGACAGGGCCTCGATCGCGCTGGGTGACGCGTCGCGCGGGGCGTCGCTGGGCGTGGTGGGGGAATCCTGAGGGGTCATCCGTGGAGTCCTCTCCGAAGGCTCATGGCTCGGGGCCGCGATGCCAGGTCGTCACCCGGCGATGGTCGCGGCAGTATACCGACAGGGTGGGAGTCGGCAGACGGCAGAGGGTAGACGTGGCGACCGGCGAAGGGCAAGCACGGTGGTCGTGTTTCCGTCGGGGCGATCGCTGGCGCGGCATCGATCTGGCCGGGGAACCGGGCTGGCACCGAGATGCGTGGGTGGGAAGCGGCGGGGCGGCGGTGGGTTGGGTGACCGGAGCCAGCCGGGGCGCACTCTCTCCCTGACCGCTAGGCGTCGGCCGAACCACATGCTGCTAGCAACCGCTTGCGGTTCAGGATAGGGATCAATATGCCGGTCGTCGATCACCTGGTGCCCAACATCCAGTGCGATGCCGGCACATCGTCATGGTACGGAAGGTCGGAACGAGACCGGGGGCCACATTGCCTCGTAGGGGCGCTGCTCGCTGCGCACGGTGGCCGACACGACGGCCCGATGGGGCCGATGATCGTGGACGCCACATCCAATGCGCATCGGGTGGGCGTCATCGCGGGTGCGCCGAGTGGCTCCGACGGATGGTGTGGTCGACCCAAGCGTTGGGAGGTAAGGTCGCGTGGCGGGCAGCGTTCGGTGCCGGGCGGCCGGAAGCGTGGCGTTGGGGGTTCGGGAGGGGTCGGGCAGGGGTTCCCCGGTCGGAGTGGGGCGACCGGGGTGCGATCGACGGCACGGGGTACGATGGAGGTGACGCACGGGCGTCGAGAGGGGCCGGATCGGACCGATCGGTCACGGTCACGGGGTCAAGGACGTCATGACGAGGGGGTACGCGTGGTCGCGGTCCACAGCACGGTCGGCACACTGTTGATCCTCGCCTACCTGGCGACGGCGGTCCTGTCGTTCTCCGGGTGGGGGTCGCCCAAGCTCGGACGGATCGTCTCGGGGATTGGATCGGTGCTGCTACTCGTCCAAATCTTGCTTGGGTTCTCCCTGCTCGGCGAGGGCTATCGGAACGTGGCACTGCATTACGTCCTGGCGTTCGTGGCCCTGGTCTCGGTCGGGATCGAGCACGCGGTGGCCCGGCCCCGGGGACGGCGGGCGGCCGGATTTGCGGCCCTGGCGACGCTGGTGATCGTGCTGCTGACGTACCTGGTCGGCCAGGGAACGATCGGGTAGATCGCCGGTAGCGCATGAGACGTGAAGCGTGCCGGCCCCGCGGGTGGCTCGCGGAAGCGGTAACCGCGCGCCGTGCGATCGCGTGACCCGAGTATGGTGTAGGCAGAGCCTCTAGTTCTCAGCGCGGTCTGTTCATCTCGCGTTTCATAAGAGGCTAACGCGTGGGAGCACCACCGTACTGCCATCCGAAGAGCATCCCGTCGACGATATGACCGACCGGGAAGCCAATGGCACTCCGCACACCGAGCGCCGTCCCGCCAAAGCCGAGCATCGGGGTCCGCGTACGTTTGGGATGCTTCTTGCTCGCCACTCCCGTCACGACCGTCGCAATCGACCAGTGAGCCAGACTCCCCAGCACACCCGTCTTCCAACTGGGCATCAAGCCCGTCATCTTGAAGCCCATGGCATACAGAAGTCCTATCCAATCGCTCATGCCGAGATCGTGATGCCGGTCGAGTGCGGTTGTTCCGGAGAGGGTTCGGTACCGAACGTCCGCGCCACTTTTCCCGCAATGACGTGCGCCGGGTCCTTCGCATCGACGCGGGCCGCCCGTTCTTGCCGGAGCGCCGCAGGGTCCTCGTGCCGGTACAGGAACGAGCCGACCTGGTCCATGACCCAGACACCGACAGAGCCAGCTACAGCGCCTTTGACCACGACCACGCCGAGACCGCTGTTCTCTCGGTGCACACCCATCTCCATCAGGGTCGGACGTTACCCGGTGAAGTCATGACTCTTCGATGTCGAGGTGACTCTGGGGCGCGGTGTTCACCGTGAGGGTGAAGACATCGGGACGACCATAGTGACCGACGGCATCGAAGGTAAGGTGTTCGGCGGGGATGCGGGCAAGGTCGAGGTCGGCATAGAGGATGGTTTCGTCGGAACCCGCGGGTCCGGCGAGATAGTGGCCGTCCGGGCCGATGATGGCGCTGCCGCCGGCGAGGACCCGCGCGTCGGGGGCGATGCCGTCGCCATGGAAGATCGCCAGGTCCTCTGGCACCTGGTCCCGTCGCAGTACGGAGCCGACGGCGACCACGAAGCAACGCCCCTCGAACGCGTAGTGGCGGGAGGCGACATGGTGGATGTCGTTCACCGTCGGCCAGAGCGCGACGTGGACCTGTTCGCCCAGCACGTGCATGGCATGGCGGGCCAGTGGCATCAAGTGCTCCCAGCAGACGAGGCCACCGATCCGGCCGAGGGGGGTGTCATAGACATCGAGGGTA
>CADCWH010000350.1 GCA_902806395.1 uncultured Thermomicrobiales bacterium
GGACGGATCCTCTACACCAGCGTGGCCGGGTTCACGGAGGCTCTGCCAGGAGGGGATCCGGGGACGATTTCGACCCGCATGGTGGATGTCGACACGGGCGTCGAGACCGACCTGACGACGGGTTTGGCCGACTACGCCGGGGCGGGGGTGTGGTCGCCGGACGGACGGCAGGTGGCGCTCGTGACGCGTCCCTTCGTCCTCACGCTGACGGAGACGTTCGACCTCGGTCCGAGCGAGGTCCGCGTCATCGACCTGGCGACCGGTGAGGTGCGGGATGTATCGACCGGTCGCCAGCCGACGGCTTGGCGGCTGGGGTGGGACCCCTCGGGCGCGGCGATCTTCATCCTGACGCTGAGCGAAGACGCCAGCAGCATGAGCCTCGACAGGACGGCCCTCTACCGGCTCGACCTGGCAACCGGGGAGATCGAGACCCTTGAGGATTCAGCGACCGATGTCACCTTGCCGGTCTGGTCTCCGGATGGGCGGCGGGCGGCATTCGTGGTCGATTTCCGGACGGTGCGGATCTGGGACGGAGACAGGACATCACGCGACGTGCCGTTGGAGGGATCGTTCTACGAGTCGGTCTCGTGGTCGCCAGACGGGTCACGGCTCTTGGTCCCGGTCGCGGAGTCGGGCCGTTCATCGCTGATCCTGATGGCGGATGGCTCCGATGCGGTGGTCACCGCGCCGATCGACTTCTCCTCCGACTGGTCGCACGGCGGGCCACCGCTGTGGACCTCGCGCACCGTCGGGACCGGGGCGTCGCTCGACCAGGGAGGTATGGTCGCCGTTC
Source organism: uncultured Thermomicrobiales bacterium (assembly GCA_902806395.1). Next base: position 794 of record CADCWH010000350.1, read on the forward strand.
CGGCCACTCCGGTCGCCAGCCCGGACATCCCATCTCCGGGCACCTGAAGTCCTGAGGTGGACGAGCGCCGCACGGTCTACGGGACGGTGGCGTCTCGGGGCGCGGGAACATCGAGTGACGACGCGAGCGATCGGTAGAGTGCCGCGAGCGTGGCGGTGGGGTCCAGGCAGCGCCCGGCGTGGACCGCGGAGGGCTGGATCACGGTGCTGCCAGGCGCCACCAGCCATCGAAACCGTTCTGCCGGGCCCAGCGCGGCGAGAGGCCCGGCGGTGGACTCCCCCGCCGCCACGGCGCGCATCGCCTCGAGGCGGGCCTGGACCCGATCGAGGTCGATGCCGGGATCAAGGATGCGCAGGACGTCGCGGTGGTGCGGTTCCAGGCCGAGGGCGACGCCCACGAATCGCCTGCCACGGCAGAAGAGCACCACGCCAGCGTTGACCCGTTCTCCACGCTCGACCCGGGGGACGATCCGGATCACCGCATATTCGTACGGCATGAGACGGAGGTCAGGCGAGGGAGCGGTGGGCACGCGTCGCCTCCTCGACCCAGGCAGGGGCATGTTCGAGCCGCAGCCGCAGGAACGACGCGTAGGCGGCTCGCGCCGCCTCGGCGGTCGGGAAGGTCTCCCCCTCGATCAACCACGCGTCAGGGACGAGCGCCAGGGTCGCGTCGACGATCTCCGGCGTCACGAGCGGTGCGAGGCGGCCGTGCGCGGCCGGGATGCCGGCGGCGAATGGGAGCAACACGTGGTCGGCGGAGCGAACGAACGACGCCGCCGCCTGGCGTGCCGGCTCGTGCCAGGCATGGTGGACGTAGAGCGCGGCGCCGTGGTCGATCAAGTAGAGGCGACGGTGCCAGCAGAGCAGGTTCGGGTTGCGGACCGTGCGGTCGACATTGGTCGTCAGGGCGTCGAACCAGACCACCGCCGAGGCGAGGTCCGGATCCAGCGAACCCGGCACCAGGGGGTTGAAGGTCATCGAACCGGGGAGGTAGTCCATCGCCAGGTTGAGTCCGTGGCTCCGCCCGATGAGGTCTTGGATTTCGGGGTCAGGCTCGTTGCGGCCGAGCGATGGATCGACCTCGACCAGGACCAACTCTGGCACCGGCAGCCCGAGGGTCCGGGCCAGCTCACCGACGATGACCTCGGCAATCAGCGTTTTGACGCCTTGCCCAGCTCCGCGGAACTTGAGGACATAGAGGCCATCGTCGTCCGCCTCAACGATGGCCGGGAGCGACCCGCCCTCCCTGAGAGGGGTCACGTACCGAGTCGCGATCACGGTGCGGAGCATGGCACGCTCGCCGGCGGGCGGGGGGATCGGACGGCGCCGATCAGCCCTGGGTGCCGGTCAGGTGGCTGGCGTGCTCATCGCGGCGCATGCTGTTGGGCATCCGGTTCCAGCCGTAGTGCTCCGTCTCATCGCCCTTGATGGCCAGGAAGGCGGAGCGCGTCTCCGGGTAGACGGCCATCACTGCCTCGAAGGGGATCCACAGTTCGTCGCTGGCGCCGTAGAGGCCTTGGGCATACATGAAGCCCCGGAATTGGCGGCCGAACTCCTCGGAACCGCCGACGATGCCGATGACCCGGGCGAGGGCGCCGCTGCGGGCATACAGCGTGTAGCCCTCGCCGATGTCGGCGACGGTGCCGAGTTCGCCCGAGCGGGCCTCGATGCTGACCGGGGCCATCTCTTCGGCGAAGATGGACTTCTGGCCGATCACCACGTCGCGTTCCAGCAGACCGTTGCCGGTCGCGGGGCGGGAGGCCACGAAGCCGGCCACCCCAATGATCGCCAGCGACAGCAGCCCGGCGACCCAGAGTTCGATCCGGCGGGGACTCTCCTGGGAGAGGTGATGGTCGGCGTTGTTCAGCAGGATCTCGCCGATCACGACGATGAGCACGGCCAAGACCACGATCACGCCGACGGGGAGGACCGCCGGGGTCACCCAGCGACGCGAGAAACTGCGGTACATGAGTTGCCTCCCTGGGCGATCGGCAAGGACGGTCGCCAGCCCGTCGACGGGCATGGTCCTTCGGACAGGATAAGTGTCGCCGGGCCACCCTGGCTTGTCCAGCACCTGCCTGCCGGATCCGGGTCGCCATGGGTCCGTCCCGACGGAGGTGATCCGCACCGATTCGATCACCATGCGGGGGGTAGGGGACGGGTCATTGACGGCCGCGGCGGCCGCTCGTACCGTCGGGATACCAGGGACGATCAGCGGCACGAACGCGGCTCTGCGTCGGGGGATTTTCCTTCCGCGGCTATGCGTTCTCCCTCGCAACCTCCTGAGCCTGCGCGATCCTCGGCCGTGTCACCGGTGTATGATGCGGCCTGGCCCACGACGTCGAGCGGACGATCGGCCACCACGCTGGGCAGGAAGATGGCGGCTCTGTGGGTGGGTTGGAGACGGAGGCGACGGCTGTGAAGATGCGACCGCCGGTGGTGCTGGACGGTGGGCGCCTGGCGACACGACCGTTCGGCCGGACGGGATTGGCGCTTTCTCCGGTGATGCTCGGCGCCGCGCCGCTCGGTGATATGCCGGAGGCCTTCGCCTACGGGACGTCCGAGGGTGACGCCCTGGCCACGATCCGGGCGGCACTGGCAGGACC
>CADCWH010000351.1 GCA_902806395.1 uncultured Thermomicrobiales bacterium
CGGGCCCGGCGTCGGATCATCGACCTGCTCCTCACCCGGGAACCCCTCTCGCGAGCCGAGATCGCCCGGCTCACCGCCCTGAGCAAACCGACCATCTCGTCCATCATCCCCCAGTTGATCACCGAAGGCATCGTCCACGAGATCGGCACCGGCGCCTCGACCGGGGGCCGGAACCCGATCCTGCTCGCCCTCCGCTCGACTACGATCCTGGTGGCGGGGGTGGAACTCGACGTGGCCGGGTGCACGCTGTTCCTCGTCACGCTGCACGGCGAACAGATCGCCAGGGTGGATCTCCCGCTGGCCTCGACCCGGGTCGAGACGGTCGTCGAGACCGTGGCTACGGGGATCGAGGGGCTTCTGGATGGCAAGGAGCCCAGCACACTGCTCGGCTGCGGGATCGCGGTCCCCGGTCTGGTGGACCCCGCCGGCGACACCGTCGCCAGCCCGACCCGGCTCGGGTGGCAGGCCGTTCCCCTGCGGGAGCTGCTGGAGGCCCGGATCGGCGTTCCCGTCTTCGTCACCGACCGGGGTAAGTCGGCCGGGCTAGGAGAACTCTGGTCGCTCGGCCCAGACAAACCGGACGACCTCGTTTATCTCTACCTGGGGCGCGGCGTCGCCGGGGCGATCGTCCTGCACCGCGACATCCTGCCCGGGACGACCTCCACGGCCGGTGAACTGGGCCACATGATCATCGACCCAGACGGGCCCGCCTGCGAGTGCGGCAACCGTGGGTGCCTGGAAGCCCTCGTCTCCACACCCGCCATCCTGGCCCGGGTCCAGTCACTGCTAGCCACCGGCTCGGGTGAGCCATCGGCGGCGCCCACCTGGGTCAGGTCACGCGACGCCGACACGATCGCGGCGATCGGCGAGGCTGCCATGGCCGGTGACCCGCTCGCCCTCGCCCTGGTCGGTCACGTCGCCCGGTGGTTGGGCATCGCCCTCGCCAGCCTGGTGAACATCCTCAACCCTTCACTCGTCGTCCTCGGTGGTCCCGTCGCGGAGTGGGGAGATCCACTGATCGAGGCCGTGGTCCGGGAACTGGCGACGCGCGCCCTGCCAATCCCCGGAGCAGCGGTCCGCGTGGTGACCGGCCATGCCCACGACTTGGCCGTCCTGATCGGGGCGACAGCCCTGGTACTCCAACGGGCAGGCGAACTCCTGTCCCGTCCTAACACGCTCACGACATCCGTGGGAATGGCGGCCCCGGGGTAGACCCCGTGGCAACGACCCGGCCGCATGGTGTGACCGGGTGATGACGACGAGCACGAAAGGGTGGAACCATGAAGACTCCGTCCCGGGCAGCATGTTCGGACATGACGCGTCGCACCTTGCTCGCGCGGGCGGCGACAGCTGGCGTCTCCGCCGCCGCTCTCGACCTCACCGCCCAAATGCGCGCGGCAGCGGCCCCAATACCGTCCGGTCCTACCTCCGTCGTGGCGGCGCAGGGCACGCCGGCCAATGAGGTGGCACCCTCGGGGCAGATCATCCTGGCCCGCAACTTGAGCGAACTCTCAACCTTGCACCCGTTCGTGGCCCGGTTCACCAGCGCCCTCGCGGTGGCCTATCACGTCAACGAGGGGCTCACCAAGTTCGCGCCCGACTTCGGGGTGACCCCCGGCCTGGCGTCGGAATGGACCGTAAGTGACGACCAATTGACCTTCACCTTCACCCTGCGTCAGGGGGTGACCTGGCACGACGGTGAACCCTTCACCGCGAACGATGTTCTGTTCACGATCGAGGCCGCCGGGGCCGAGGACAGCGAAGCTGCGGCTCAGGAGACGGTGCGGACCTACATCGCCTCGGTCGAAGCTCCCGACGACGCCACCGTGGTGATTACCTTGACCGAGCCCTACAGCCCGCTGCTCACCGTGCTGGCCGAGCAACTGACGATCCTGCCGGCCCACCTGTTGGCCGAGAACGTCTACGACGAAGCCTTTGCCCTGATGCCGGTCGGCACCGGCCCCTACCGGGTGACGGGACGGGAAGCCAGCTTCATCACCCTTGAGCACAACCCGGATTACTGGGGCGAACTGCCCTACACTGACACCATCATCCTGCGCGACTCCCCCGAACCCGCCGCCCAGCAGGCTGGCCTCTTGGCCGGCGAACTCGACGTGGTCCCCTACGACCCGACCACGATGGCCAACCTCACCGGACAGGGCTACGCCGTCTTCCGGGGGCAGGCCGGCAGCGTCCACGGCATCAACATCGATCTCCAGTCCCCGCTCCTCCAGGATCTCAACATCCGGCAGGCGCTCCAGTTGGGCTTGGACCGCGAGCGGATCCGCTCCGTCCTCTACGCCGAGGGCATCATCGCTGACACTGTCGTCTCGCCCGCCTATGGCGAGTACCACAACGACGCAATGCCGGAGATCGCCCGGGACGTCGAAGCGGCGGGGGCCCTGCTCGACGCCTCTGGCTGGGTGTTGGGCGACGATGACGTCCGCCAGAAGGACGGCCAGCCCCTGACCATCCAGTACCAGGCCTGGGCCTCCCAGCAGTGGCAGAACATCGCCGCCATCGCCCAGGCCAGTTGGCTGGAGATCGGGGTCAACGCCGAAATTCAGAACGTTGAATTGGCCCTGCTGGTCGACACCATGTCGAGCCGCTACGAACTGGCCACGGTCGGTTGGCCGCTGACCTCCGACCCGATCGTCGGCCTGGCCCAACTGTTCCAGAGCACCGACCGCACCCTGGCGGACGGTGGCACCCGAAATGTCTTCGGCTACAAGAACGAACAGGTCGACGCGCTGCTCGCCGAGGCGTTCGCCACCACCGAACTCGCAGACCGGGTCGCGGTGGCCCACCAGATCCAGGAGATCGTCGCGGCAGACCTGCCGTTCATCCCGTTCGCCCACCCCGCCTACCAACTGGTCACCCAACCTGAGATCGTGCTGGACGAGACGGGCACCGGGGCCCTCTCCAGCATCGGGCCCGGCTTCTTCATGAACCGTTGGCGGGTGAATGAGGATTCCTGACCCGAGGTGACGATTCGGATCCGGGCCGTGGGGTGACCCCATGGCCCGGGCACCGGGACGAGGCGGAGGGTACCGGTGAGTCAGTATCTGCTCCGGCGCGGCGCTCAAGTGGGGCCACAACTCCTCATCCTGTTCGTGCTGTCGTTCGCGTTGGTCCACCTGACACCCGGGGCGACGGGTGGGGTTGACCTTCAATCCGCTAGCGGGCAGAACCTGGAGCGCATGCGGGAGCGGCTCGGATTGGACCGTCCCCTCCCCGCTCAGTTCGGGGACTGGCTGTGGGACGTGGTCCGGTTGGACTTCGGGACCTCGTTCATCGACGGGCAGCCGGTGCGGGAGAAGATCCTGGAGCGGCTGCCAGCCACCGCCCTGCTGACCGGCACCGCCTTGCTGGTCTCGGTCCTCCTCGCCGTGCCGGTCGGGGTCATCTCCAGCCTTCGGCGCAACTCGCCGTTCGACTATGTCTTCACCGTCCTAGCCTTCCTGGGGGTCTCGATCCCGGCCTTCTGGGCGGCGATCGTGGCGATCATCGTCTTCAGCGTCCACCTGGGCTGGTTCCCCGTCCAGGGCATGCAGTCCGTCGGTCGTCGGGCGGAACCGGGGCCGATGGACACGCTGCACCACCTGGTGTTGCCCGCGACCGTCCTTGGGTTGGAGGGGATGGCC
>CADCWH010000352.1 GCA_902806395.1 uncultured Thermomicrobiales bacterium
CCGGACGCCGACATCTACTTCTTCGGGGGAGGGCAGGACCAGGAACAGGTGGCCGTCTCGCGCGACCTCCAGGGGGCGAAGGGCGAGGCGCTGCGGGCCAACGTCGAGGCGGGGGCGGCGCTGCTCTCGGTCTGCGGCGGCTACCAACTGCTCGGGCACGAGTACCGGCCTCACGACCGCGAACCCTTGCCGGGGGTCGGTCTCTTCGACATGACCAGCGAGGCCGGACCCGAGCGGTTCATCGGCAACGTCGTGGTGGACAGCTTCCTCGGTGAACTGGTCGGGTTCGAGAACCACAGTGGCCTGACCCACCGCGGTCCCGGACTCGAACCTCTGGGGACCGTCCGGGTCGGACGGGGCAACAATGGGAAAGATGGGACCGAGGGCGCCCGCTGGGGCAACGCGATCGGCTGTTACCTCCACGGCGCCCTGTTGCCGAAGAACCCCGCCCTGGCCGACTGGCTGATCGAGGCCGGCCTGCGCCGTCGCCACGGCGACGTGGCCCTCCGTCCCCTGGACGACGTCGTCGAGTTGGCCGCCCACCGGACCGCGGTTGCCCGGGCCGTCCGGACCCGGTAGGACGGGCGGGACGGCCCATCTCCCGCTCCGCGCGAAGGCGATGGTGTCCCGCACGCACGGTCCCGGGGTCCCGGGTCCATCCCGGTTCTGAGGCCAGGTCCCCCGCAGCCCAGCAGAGGGGAGAACTCGATTAGCTTTGGCCTCCGGCTCGGGCACCGCGCCCACACGGCGCCGACGTGCGATGTCCTAGCGTTTGCTGATGGCTCGTGAGAGGTCCGCAGCCTTGCCGTCAGACGATGCGGCCCGCCGGGGCGGCCCGCCGCTGGCTGACCCCCCGCTCGGCGGCCCGGTCGATCGCGGCCACCAGGCGGCGGACGCCTGCCGCCATGCGCTCCGGCGGCACGGCCGAGAACGCTAGGCGCAGCGATTCCCGTCCACCCCCGGCGGCGAAGAAGACCTCCCCCGGCACGAAGGCGACATCCTCCGCCTCCGCCTCGGCCAGCACCGCCCGGGCGTTGACCCCGCCGCGCAGGCGGACCCACAGGTAGAAGCCGCCCTCCGGCGCCCGCACCGACAGTCGATCCCCGGCGATCTCCTCCAGGTGACCGAGAAGGGCATCCCGACGTGCCCGGTAGTGTCCGGTGAGTGATGCGACGTGGGCGTCGAGGTCGCCACGGCGGACGAATTCGGCCACGGCCCACTGGGCCAGTGGGTTGGTGTCGAGGTCGACCAGCGCCTTGACCCAGGCCAGGCGCTCGACCACCGCCTCGGGCGCCGCCACCCAGCCGAGGCGAAAACCGGGGAACAGCACCTTGGAGAACGTCGAGAGGTAGATCACCGGACTGCCCCGGCCGTGGTCGAGCGCCAGCAACGAGGGCACGCGGTCTCCGCCGTACCGGAGGTCACCGTAGGGGTCGTCCTCGATGATCGCGACCCCGTGCCTGCGGGCTACCGCCAAGAGGCGTTCCCGTCGGGCGAGGGTCATCGTGGCCCCGGTCGGATTCTGGAACGTCGGCAGCACGTAGATCAGCTTCACCGTGCGCCGGGACAGGAGGTCCTCGAGGCGCCCGACGTCCAACCCGTCCCGGTCGGCGGGGATCGCCACGACTCGCGCCCCGACGGCACGGAAGACTTGGAGGGCACCGAGGTAGGAAGGCGCCTCGACGGCGACGACATCGCCCGGGTCGACCAGGGCTCGAGCCAGCAGGTAGAGCCCCTGCTGGCTGCCGGCGCAGACGATCAGGTTCCGGCGGCCGACAGGCACCCCCCGCCGGTCCATCCGCGCCGCCAACACGTCCCGGAGACCTGGCAACCCCTCGGGAGGGCTGTACTCCAGGAGACCCGCGCCGGTGCTGTCGCTGTCTAGTGCCTCCCCGACCAGCCGCCGAAATGCCTCGATCGGGTACGTCTCCCGGGCCGGAGTGCCGCCAGCGAACGAGATCACCCCCTCCCGCGCCGTCAGGGCCGAGACGCGCGACAGGATCGGGTCCTCCTCGTCCCGCATCGTCAGCACGTGGTCCCAGACCACCCCCCTGCTCGGTTCGAGATCACCCCCGCGCGGGCGGGCGGGGGGCTCGGCCACGGTCGTGCCACGCCCGACGTGGGCAGAGACCAACCCGTCGGCCGCCAGTTCGCGGTAGGCGGCGACCACCGTGGTCCGGTCCACCCCCAAGGCGGTGGCCAGTTTCCGCTCCGGCGGCAACCGGGTGCCAACCGGCAGGGTGCCGGACGTGATCCGGCCCCGGATCGCGGTCTCGACCTGGCGATACAAGGGCACCGCACTGGTCCGGTCCAGCCGCACGCCGAGGTCATCGCCCGCCGGGGATGGGTCGCTGCCGCTCGGCCGCATCGGATGCGACCCACTCGTCACCGACATGCCATCCCCTATCGCATCGTCGGGCATCGGGCTGGTCCTCACCGCGGCCAAGACTGACGCGGCATCACGATGTCGGGCGGTCGGCGCCACGTCCCCGCCGCTCGCCAGAAACGGTCGGGCGTTTACGATACCAGGCGAGAATGTCGATGGTCTTGGGGAGTGGATAGGGCATGGGCGAACGAGAGATGGGCGACACCGACGGGTCCGCGGCCGAGGTGCGGGACGGAACGCCGGTCGGAGATCCAAGTCCAGGTGCCGGGATAATGACGATCTACCTCGACGCCGACGCCTGCCCGGTCAAGGAGCACGTCTACCGGGTTGCGGCCCGGTTCGGGGTGCCACTCAAGGTGGTGAGCGGCAGTCGGCAGCGCGTCCCGGCCCAACCGGGTACCGAGGCGGTCGTGGCGGGCGGCGGCGTCGATGCCGCCGACGACTGGATCGCCGAGCGGGCGACGGCGGGTGACGTGGTCCTGACGGCCGATATCCCCCTCGCAGCCCGCGTCCTCC
>CADCWH010000353.1 GCA_902806395.1 uncultured Thermomicrobiales bacterium
CGCCAGGTAGCGGTCGACCGTATCCCGTGCGATGTGCCCCCGCTGCCTCTCGTCGATCGCAGCCAGGATCAAGAGGGCCCGGGCCGCCTCCGGCAACCGTGCCAGTACCGCGTCGCAGGCCGCCTTGGCCCTTTCGACGTCCCCGGCCTCCCAGAGCAATTCCGCCATTGCCAGGCTGGCCCGCAGGTTGTTGGCGTCGGCCCCCACCACCGCCCGCCACTCTCGCAGGGCCCGTTCCCGATGCCCGCCCCGGTCATAGATCACCGCCAGCGCCGACCGGGTGGGGTGAATACGCCCGTCGCCCCCTAACTGCCCCTGGACTCGGACCAACTCGTCCCGAAGTTGGTCCAGGGCCGGATTGATCTCCCAAGCGTTCAGGTAGTGCTTGTAGGCGGTCGTCAGGTCATGTCGCTCCTCCGCGACCACGCCTAGACCCAACCTGGCCACCACATTCGCCGGGTCGATCGCCAGGGTCCGCGCGAAGTGCTCCTGGGCAGGGTCCACTTGGCCCTGCTCCAACCACGCCTCGCCCAGCATCCGGTGGGCAGTCACGCAAGAAGGGAAGATGTCGAGCACGCGCGTGCAGGCGTCGACCACGGTGGCATAGTCGCCGCGGTCCAAGTTGCCCTGTACCGTGCTGAAGGCCTCGCGTAACTCCACGGCGGACTCCCTGACGTGATCTCGGTCGATTCTTGCGGTGGCCCCGGGCCGGCTCCCCGGTGTCCCCGGTAGCGTCGCCCTCATGGCGGCGGGGGGCCATGACGCGCACGACGACGGGAACGGCCCTGCCAGGCCGACTACGCTCACGCGGTCGCCTGAGATGCATTCTAGGAAGAGCGTCGGGAATGACTCAAGGAATCGTTTAGCCCAATAGGCCCAAACTGGCGCTGCGCCGGTTCACTGGGACATGGCTGGGGTGCTGAGGTTTGGGACCGGTCACGAACCCGGTCTCCCTGCACCGCTGACCTGGAGAGTCAAGGGACCGGCCGAAGTGGCCCGGGGCGCCGGGGTCAGGACGATGTCGACCCGCCCCCAAACGTGTCGGTGACTTCGGGTGACGCGGAGACCGGAGACTCCGATGGCGCGGGCGACGACGTGGGTGTCACGCTGTCCGGCGCGGCGGACCCGGCGGGGAGCGATTGGTCTCGCGTCTCAGCGGTGCCGGGCGGCGTCCCGCGCCCGTCGGTGGCAGGGGTATCCGGGCGCGCATCCTGGGTGCCGTCGGGCGAGGCTCCGGTTTGCCGGCTGCTCCCCGGCTCAGTCGATCCACCCATCGCCGGATCGGGGCACGGCACGGCTCGCCGCGACGGGGAGATGCGCCCCGCCCCCGCCGGTCCGCGGTTCTTTCGCTGGCGCTGTCGCGCCTGCTCCAGCGTCCAGAGCGTGACCACCACCGCGATCAGGAGCGGCAGCCCGATGACCACCACCACGAGCAGGAACCATTCGAACCCCGTCATCCATGCTCCCCGTCGCGGGCGACGGCTCGCCCATCCACCTCGACCCGACCACACGACCCGGGGCATCACCTGGAAATTCCCGGACCGCCGCTATGACCCTCCCGCTGGCCGCGCGGCATCCCGGTGTCCTCAGACCCAGCGACAGTGCTGCTCCAGTCGCCGGCGAGGCAGAGAATGGCCGGGTGGACACGAGGTTCACCCGGCCCTCACGACCGCGACGTCCTGTCCGGGCAAGTCCCGGGAACCCATGAGACCGGTCTCGGGTCCGACCTATCCGAGCGCCAGCAGCATCGGCTGTTCCAGCGAGCGCCGCACCACTTGGAGGAATCGAGCCACGATCGCCCCGTCCACCGCCCGGTGGTCGGCGGAGACCGACAGGGTCATCTGGTGGCCGACCACGATCTCGTCGCCCCGGACGACCGGCACCTTGGTGATCGAGCCGATCGCCAGGATCGCCGCCTGGGGCGGGTTGATCACGGCGATGAACTGGTCGACGTCGAGCATCCCCAAGTTGCTAGTCGTGAAGGTGCCGCCCTGGTATTCCTCGGGTTTGATCCCGCCGGTCTTGGCCCGGTTGATCAAGTCCTTCGACATCCGGGCAATCGCTCCCAAGCTCTTCTGGTCGGCGTCGGGGATGAACGGGGCGATCAGCCCGCCGTCGAGGGCGATAGCGATATTGATGTCGATATTCGGGTGGTCGTAGAGCGCGTCCCCCTCGAACGAGGCGTTCAGGGCCGGGAACTCGCGCAGGGCGAGGGCGGCCGCCTTGACGACCATGTCATTGAAGGACACCTTCGAGGCATCGTCCGGCGCCCCGGCATTCACTTGCGCCCGGAACGCCACCGCCGCGGACATGTCGACCGTGGCGCTGACGTAGAAGTGGGGGATCTCCCGCTTCGCCTCGGCCATCCTCCGACCCGTGGTCCGGCGGATCCGGCTCAGGTCGTGCGGCACCGCCGCCGGGCGACCGGGTGCCGCGGCGGGTGCGGCTGCTGGCGCCGCCGGTCGATCGCGATCGGCACCGCCCGTGGTCGGAGTAGGGGCCGGCGCGGGGCTGGCGGCCGCCGCCTCGGGGGTCGGCGCCGTGGCTGCCCTGGCCGTGGGCTTGGGCTTGGCCCCGGTCACGAACGGCATCACGTCATCCTTGACGATCCTGCCGCCCGGACCGGTCCCCGTCACCTGTTGGAGGTCGATCTCGTGCTCGGCCGCCAGCCGCTTGACCACGGGCGATGCCCGGAGGCGTTCGCCCGCGTCCCGGGCCGGGGCCCCGCCGTTCTGGGCCGCTCCGCCTGCCCCGACCGAGGCGGAACTCGCGGGGGAGGGGAGGATGGACCCTTCATCCGACGCCTCGTCCCGAGTGTCCCGGGTGGCGGGCTGGTCGGCCGAAGCAGCGACCGTGGCCGTCGCCGCGACATCGCTGCCGGTCGCGTCCCCGGCGGCCCCGGTCTCAGGCGACGCTTCGGCGGCCAAGCCGGCCGCCCCGTCTGCCTGGGCGTCTGTCTCGGCTGCCACATCAGGCTGCGCCTGCCGCGGTGCCGCCGCCTCGCCCGGGCCCAGGATCACCGCGATCGGGTCACCCACCGGGATGCTGTCACCCTCGCTGGCGATTCGCTCGCTGAGCGTGCCGGTGTTCTCGGCCATGATTTCCAGCGTGACCTTGTCGGTCTCGATCTCGGCGATCGGGTCCCCTTCGGCGACCTCTTCCCCTTCGGCCTTCAACCACTTGAGGAGCGTTCCCTCCTCCATGGCGTCGCCCATCTTCGGCATGATCACGTTCGGCATCGCTAGGTCCTCCGGTACAGCACGCGGTGGACCGCGTCGATGATTTGCCGCTCACCGGGGAAGGCAGCGAGCTCGAGGTTCCGAGCATACGGCGCCGGGACCTCCTCCCCGCTGACCCGTTCCACCGGGGCATCGAGGTGGTCGAAGGCCTGTTCCTGGATGATCGCCGCGACTTCGCTGGCGACGCTGAACCAGCGCCACTGCTCCTGCACCACCACCGCCCGGTTCGTCTTCTTGACCGAGGCCACGATCGTCGCCTCGTCGAACGGGCGGATCGAGCGCAGGTCGATGATCTCGGCGTTGACCCCCTCGTCGGTGGCCAGCGTATCCGCGATCCGGTGCAGCAGGTTCACCTGTCGCCCGTAGGCGATCAGGGTCACGTCGGTCCCCTCCCGCACCACCCGGGCCTGCCCGAATGGGACCGCCTCGTCCCCGTCGGGCACCTCGCCCTTGGTGCCGTAGAGCGCCCCGGCCTCCAGGAAGATCACCGGGTCCGGGTCTCGGATCGCGCTGATCATCATCCCCTTGACATCGGCCGGCGTCGCCGGGGACACCACTTTCAAGCCCGGGAAGTGTCCGTAGAACCCTTCCAGGCTATGGGTGTGCTGGGCCGAGAGCTGCACACCACCACCGTTCGGGCCCCGGATCACCATCGGCACCGAGACCTGACCGCCGGAGAAGTAGCGCAGCTTGGCGGCGTTCTGGATGATCTGGTCCGAGGCCTGGAATGAGAAGTTCCAGGTCATCATCTCCACGATCGGACGCATGCCCAGCATCGCCATCCCGATCGCCGTCCCGGTGAAGCCGCCCTCCGCGATCGGAGTGTCAATGATCCGCTTTGGCCCGAACCGGTCGATCAGGCCGTCGGTGATCAGGTGGGTGCCGCCGTAGACGCCGATGTCCTCACCGAGCATCACGACCGACTCGTCACGCTCCATCTCGGAGACCATCGCGGCCTTGAGGGCCTCGCGATAGGTCATCACAGCCATGCCGGGGGATCCTTTCTCGGGGTGAGTGACGAAGGTCGGTGGTGGGCACCAGGTCGGGCGACGCTCACCCGGCTCGCGCCCCTAGCCTTGGACATCGGCCGGGTCGGCGTAGACATCGGTCCGCAGCGTGGAGAGGTCTGGTTCCGGGCTCTCGTCGGCGAAGGCGACGGCCGCATCGACGGCCGCCTTGGCTTCCGCCCGGGCCGATACCAGGTCGTCCTCGGCGGCGCCCGCCTCCAGCGACCGCCGCTCCAGGATTCCGACCGGGTCTCGCTCCCGCCACTCCGCGATCTCGTCCTTGGTCCGATACCGCTCCAGGAAGTCGCCGGCGCCGTGCGGCACCAACCGGTATGTCATCGCTTCCACGGCGTAGGGCTGGCCCGTCTCGCGGACCCGCCGGGTGACGCGGTGGGCGCACTCGATCACCGCCACCACGTCCATCCCGTCGACCTTCTCGTGCTCGATCGCATAGGCGTCGAACTTGGCGCCCAAGTCGGTCATCGCGGTCGAGCGCTCGACGCTGGTGCCCATCCCGTACTGGTTGTTCTCGATGATGAACAGGCAGGGGCTCAGGCCGTCCCGGCCCCACAGGCCGGAGATGTTGGCGGCCTCGTGGAAGGCGCCGTTGTGCATCGAGCCATCGCCCAGGTAGAGCTGGACCATGTTGTCGGTGCCCTGGTAGCGCTGGGCGTAGGCCATCCCGACCCCGAGGGGGATGTGCCCGCCAACGATGCCGTATCCGCCCATCAGCCCATTGGCGACGTCGAAGAGGTGCATCGACCCCCCCTTGCCGCCTACCAGGCCGGTGCCCCTGCCATACAACTCGGCCATCACGTCCTTCGGGTCGCTGCCCAGGAAAATGGCATGGGCGTGGTCCCGGTAGGCGGTGATCACCCGATCCCCCGCCTGGAATGCGTCGAGGAACCCCAGCGCCACGGCTTCCTGGCCGATGTAGACGTGGAGGTAGCCGCCGATCTTGCCTCGTCGGAACGCGCGCTGGCAGGCTTCCTCGAACAAGCGCACCTCGACCATCCGGCGATAGAGCGCCATCAGTCGAGCCTGGTCAAACGTTTGGTCGGTGGCCTGGTCCTTGCCCGGGTCGGTGCCATTCGCCCCCGTGCCGTTGCTGCCCTTGCCGTCGGCCTGCCGTCGCTTCTTCCCGGTCGGCTGGGTCGTCGCCATGCTGTGGCCTCTTTGCACGCGTGTGGGACAACAGCCAGCGGGCGGTGCCGCGATCGGTGTCCCGGGACAAATGGGTCGGAGCGGCAACATCGGCGGGCCGGGATCGCGCCTCGTCCCGATCGGGCGGCCCCACCACCCGACCGGCAGACGCGCCTTGGAAACCTAGCGCACGCGGCGGGCCCCCAAGCCCCCTACCTTCCCGGTCATTGTACCGTAGGCCCAATCCCCCGGTCACTCCGGCCCCCCCTCGCCGTTACAGGCCGCCGGAGACCATCCCACGGGGATCGCTCGAATCATCCTGGAATAGGGTGGTGACCATGCTGGGACCGGCCCAACCCGACGGGCGGGTCACCTCATCCCACACCGAGATCATCCGGCACACGTCGAACCCAGCCGGACCTCGATCGCCGCGCGCCTTCTGTACCCACGATCGTCACCGCATCCAGCCCACGGCACCCCACACGGCGTCACGCGCCCCCAGCCGGGGCCCGGACACCGGTTCACGGAAACGGGCACGGACACCTCATCGGTGTTTACCGGTCTAAAGGAGCACGACGACCGCCATCCTCAGACTGAGGATGGCGGTCGTCACTCACGGCAATCGTGCGTGGTGGCGTGACCTGCTCGGACCACATGGACATCCCTGGGAGCCACGACGCTCATCCCGGCTCGTGCATACCCGAGCCGTCGGTCACCCCGCGCGACATCCCGTTCCCGTGACGGCCCCTCCATATCCGGATCACCACGTACAGCGTCACTCGGTGGGGTCTGAATAGGCCCGCCGCCGAGGTTCACCGACATGGCACGACGATCACACCACCCGGAGTTCGACTCAGGCAGGCGCCGTCGTCGGGGGAGCACCGGGCGCCTGGGGACTTTCCCCCGGCGCGGAGCGATCCGGCCGATCGACCGAGAAGACCCCGGCCGGGCTGTCCCGGTCGCCCGGGGCGGGGCCGCCCTCTCCCTGTCCCGCGCCCGGTCGGTCGTCGCCGGACACCGGGTTCGCGGCGTCCTGCACGGCCCGGGCCGGGTTGCCCGACTCGATGGGCGTGGCTGGACCACCCGAGACCTTCTGCATGTCGGCGCTGGTGCCGGGACCGCCACCCGACGCGGCATCGCCCACGGCGCGGCCCTGGTCACCGACGGCCGTACCGCTGGCCTGGTTCCCACCCACACCGGCGTCCAGCGCGGCCGGCGTCGGCCCGCCGATCTCCTGAGCCTCGCTCGCGACCCGGTCACCCGCGGTCAGGGCGAAGCCTGGCCGGGGCCGGGTGGGCGTCGCCTGGGCCGGGTAGGCCTTCCGCATCTCTTCATAGGACGCCGTCGCCTGCTCGAACCGGGACGGGTCCATCGCCTCGCCGGGGGCGGGGGCGTAGACCCCCATGATCTCCTGGGCCGTCGCGTACTGGGTCAGCGGCCGCCGGACCTCTCCCGGCCGGGCGACGGGCAGGGCACCGTGCCCCGGGATCGTGGATCGGTCCGGCGTCGCGCCCGGGTGCTGCGGCGAGCGGCTCCCACCCGGCGTCCGCGGCGAGACCGGTGGGTCATTCTCGGCGATATTGCCGGCGCTCGGTCGTCGGTCCAGCGGGTTGCGATCTGGTTCTGGCCGGATGTCGGTGCGGTCTGCCATGACCCGTTTCCCCTTTAACCGTTGGCGCATCCCACGTCGCGGTGCCAGTCGATCGCGAACCCGGCGCCCCTGCCCGGAGAGTTTAGTCCATCGCCACCCCCGTACCACCGACGATCCCGATCTTCCGTCTACCGTCTACCGACCCCGCCCCCGGCGGCTCCGTCACCAGCAACCGCACGACGTCGAAGAGCCGTCGTTGTTCCTTCACGATCCGGAACCCGAGCGACCGGACCAGGTCGTCCGTCTCCCGGTCCAGGTGGCACCCCAGCATCTTTTCCTGGAGTGGGGACAGCAGGCGCTGGGTCAGGGCAACCGGTCGGTACGGGGAGAGGACGTGCTCCAGCAAGACGACCCGCCCACCCGGGCGACAGACCCTGGCTGCCTCCCGCAGTGCCCGGGCCGGGTCCGGCACGGTGCAGAGCGCCAGGCTGATCGCGACGGTGTCGAAGCTGGCATCCCGGAAGGCGAGATGACCCGCGTCCATCTGGGCGAGCAGCAGCGGCTCGCCCCCCGGCCGGCCCCGCTTTCGCGCTTCAACCAACATCCCCCGCGACAGGTCCACCCCAACAGCCATCCCCACCCAGTCTGGGTAACCCGGGAGGTTGAGCCCACTGCCGATCGCGATCTCCAGCGTGTCCCCGCGCAGTTCGGCCGCGAGCGCCGCCCGCAGCCCACCGATCACGACCCGCTCACCGAACCCGACCGTCCGGTCATAGGTCGCGGCCCGGCGATCGTAGATCTCGCGCACCCGCTGCCGTTCGGACCGTGCCACGGTCTGTCCTCCCCACCGCCATCCATCCCGACCGGCCCGGGAACCCGGCCCGGAATGCCCATCCCCGCAGGTCACGGCCATCCCCGATGACCTCGCCCCGGTCCCGGGTCGCCCGGCAATACTCTATCCTGCCCGACACCGTCGCGGCGCGGGTCGCGGGCCCGTGGTCACCGCTCGCTCACCCAGGCCGGGGGCGACCATCCCATGTCACGCGGCCCAGTCCGTTCCCGATCGATCACCCGTCATCACCCACGAGGGAGCCACGACGATGATCTTGACCAGGCCCGCGGGGCTGCTCCGCGGCGAGGCCGCCGCCGGACTCGCCCTCTCGGTCGCGCTCTACGCATGGCATGGCGAGGGATGGCTCCTCTTCGCGATCCTCTTCCTCGCGCCCGACCTGTCCGCGCTGGGCTATCTCGCCGGCAACCGGGTGGGCACGGCGTCCTACAATTTGGTCCACACCCTCATCGGTCCGATCCTGCTCGGCATGGTGGGCCTGATCACGGACGCGCCCCGCGCCGTCGCCCTCGCCCTGATCTGGTCCGCTCACATCACGTTCGATCGCCTGATCGGCTACGGCCTGAAATATCCGGGTACGTTCAAGGACACGCACCTGAACCGGATCTGAAACTGACCATGCATCGTCTGGATCGACCGGCATCCCTGCCGGCTGGGTCGCCTCTCTCCCGGTGATCCGGGATGGTAAGCCGCTCCCAACTTGGGCGGGCCGGAGAAATGGGGAAATGGACCGGTGATCCTCGAAGCCGCCTACCTCACCGTCGGGATCACCCGGACCGAAGCGTTCGAGGTCGCCTTCCGCCGGGCATCGCCATTGATCGCCGCCTCACCCGGATATCTCGGCCACGAGCTGCACCGGTGCCTGGAAACACCCGGTCGCTATCTGCTCTTGGTCCGGTGGGAACGCCTCGAAGACCACACCGTCGGCTTCCGGGGCTCCCTCGCCTATGACGAGTGGAAGGCCCTCCTGCACCACTTCTACGACCCGTTCCCGGTCGTCGAGCACTTCACCGGCGTGCCACTGGGCGACCCCGGCCCGTGACCCGGCACCGCGCGGACAGAGGGTTCGCTCGCGACGATCAGCCGGGCAGGTCGACCGCTCGCAGCACCTCCGCCACCACCTGGTCGAGCGGGGCGCTGGTATCGATCTCGTGCCCGGCCGAGGCCCGCAACAGGGGTTCAACGGTCTGTCGCAGGTGGAGCGTGCGCTCGATCTCCTCGGGACGCTTCCCATAGGGATTGTTCGTCCGGCTGGCCAACCGCGCGACGATCACCTCGGCGGGTGCCGAGAGCAGGATGATGTGGTCGAACCATGGGTAGAACGTTCCCTGGTTCGGGGAGCAGCCTCCGAGGAACAGCACATCGCCGTCCTCCCTGGAGAGGAGGCGCCGGATACGGTCTCCGCGCCAGACCCAGTCCAGACCGGAACCGAGGCCGGTGATCTCGTCGTCCGGGACGGTGACCACCTCGGAAAGCCCACCCTCGTCCGCATCGATGGCCACGTACCCGCGATCAGCGAGGGCCGCGATCACCGTGGACTTGCCGGTTCCCGACATGCCCGTCAGCAGAACCTTCTTCATGCCATGCCCCCACGATGACCACGGCCGGCACTCCCGAACGGGCCCCGAGCGATCGGTGGTGCGAGTGTCTATCCGTCGCCGGTCGGAGATCTCCGAGACCGTCACCTGAATGCGGACAGGGCGAGCGCGAGCGTCGGAGTGCCCATACCGCCCCGGTGCCGACGCGGGCGGGGAAAGCGCGTCCATTGGTCCCATGCCACACGCACCGTGCCATGCTATGTCAGAATCAGGGGCGTTCCGACCGGATGGCGTGCGATGCGTCCCTGTCCCGTCGCCGATCCCATTCCCGGCCTTCGTCCGATCCGTCTACGTGGACCGCTCGGTCATCGGCTCCGTCAGGTCGCGAATCCTCACCCCCGGGACCACCCCATGAACGCCGTCAGGCGCCACGTCCCCGCTTCGCCCGGTCCCGTTGCGACCTCGGCCGGGTCCGATGACGAGTCCCGTCCCGTCCCCGCGAGCAGCCGCCGCGCGACCCACCTCTCCCTGCTGCTGGTGGCCATGATCTGGGGCGGCAATTTCGTCGCCATCAAGACCATGCTGCGCGACCTCGCCCCGCTCGATGTCGCCTTCGTCCGGGGCATGGGTGCGGCGGGATTCTTCATCCTCACCCTGCTCCTGACCGGCAACCCCCGGCTCCGGATGCCCCGGGCCGACTGGGTCCGCCTGGTCGCGGTCGGCCTGATCGGGGTCACGGTCCTGAACGTGGCGATCGTCTTCGGCCAGTCGTTGCTCTCGGCCGCGCTCGCCAGCCTGATCGTGACCAGCAACCCCATCCACACCGCGATCATCTCCCGCCTGGTACTGGGCGAGCCACTGACCCGCCGCAAGCTGGGCGGCATCGCCCTGGCCTTCGTCGGTCTGGTGATCGTGCTCCGTTGGGGCGCGGCCGGCGGGGCCGGGTTCGGCACCGGTCACATCCGAGGCGTCCTGATCCTCGCGATCGCCCCCTTCTCCTGGGCGATCTACACCGTCCTCAGCAAACCGCTCCTGCAGCGCCACTCACCCGTCCACGTCGCGGGCTACTCGACGGTGATCGGGGCCCTGGCCTTCCTGGCGATCCCGTTCCTGCGCCCCGGCACCCTGGACCGGATCGCCGACCTCCCCGCCCGGGGCTGGCTGGCCGCCACCTTCGCCACGCTGATCTCGTTCGTCCTGGCCTATGTCCTCTGGTACCGGGGTCTCCGGGTCCTCAGTCCCAGCCAGACGGCGGTCTACATCTACCTGGTCCCCGTCTTCGGTCTCCTCTCGGCCTGGCTCATCCTCGGCGAGGAACCGACCCTCTTCCTCCTCCTCGGCGGCGCCACGATCCTCACCGGCGTCATCGTCACCAACACCGGCGCGCCCCGTCCAAAGGACACCGCACCGACCTCCGCCCCGGCCAATGTCCCGGCATCGAGTCCGGTCGTCCGACCTCCCGCCCGACCGTGATGACACCCGGCAGCGCCTTCGATCGGCGTACGGCCGCACCTGTCGGGGAGGAACGGCGCGTGGGGCAGGGGTGAAGCCCATGCCAGGTGGCGCTCGCACGATGTACGCTACGGCGACCGTGACCACGGACGATCCGCACGGCGCCCGGGCGACCTCCGGGCGCCATGGGGACGGTAGGCTCAGGAGATTGCCGATGTGCGGGCGATACGTGCTCGAAGACGTGGAAGACATCTCGGAGCGGTTCAAGGTCCCACCGATCATCGGCTTCCAGCGGCCGACGTTCAATGCCGCCCCAACCCAGCGCCTGCCGGTGGTCTTCTCGGGCGATGACGGCGCGCGGGCGGTGGAGCCGCTCCGCTGGGGCCTGACCCCGGCCTGGCGCCGGCCGGATGACAAGGCCGCCCCGTCGCTGTTCAACGCCCGGGCCGAGACCGTCGCCGAGAAGCCCACGTTCCGGCGCCTGTTGCGGGCGCACCGCTGCCTGGTGCCCGCCACCGGCTTCTACGAATGGGCTACCGAGGGTGGTCGGAAAGTGCCCCACCGGTTCATGCTCGACGACGGGGACCTCTTTGCCTTCGCCGGTCTCTACGACCCCGGCAAGGGGGACGATGACGGCGCCTTCACCCTCCTCACCACCCGCCCCAACGATCTGGTCGCGCCCTACCATGACCGGATGCCGGTGATCCTGCGGCCTGATCTGGAGGATCTCTGGCTTGACCCCGACGTGGACGAGCCCGCCCCGCTCGAGGCCTGCTACGAACCGTACCCAGCCGACGAGATGCGCGAGCATGCCGCCAGCACGCGGGTCAACGATGTCCGCAACGACGACCCGGCCCTCCTCGCCGGCGACGACGGGAGCACCGGCTCGGCTGGGGCAGATCGCTAGGGTCGAACCCTCCCGTGGCACCGGTGCCAAAATCATGGAATCGTGCAGAAGCCGCCGGTCCGAACGGACCGGCGGCTTCTCCGCATCCGTCGCCGCCCCCGTCTAGGCCGCCGGCGTCCCCACGTCACCGACGGTGAACACCTCGACCATGCCCATCGCCACGTGCGGCATGCCAGTCTCGGGATCGAAGACGAAGCACAACGCGATGTACGTCCCCGGTGACAGGTCCACTTCGGTCCACGCCGTCGATCCGGACGAGAGCCACCCGATGCCACCGACCGGTTGGATATCGGCCAGCGACGGCCCACCGCCGACCGGTGTGGCGTTCTCGTCCTCGCTTTCGCTCATGAAGAGCTCGATGGCCTGCTCGGCGGTCAACGGCTCAGACGATCTCGCCAGGAGGAGTTCGTGCGGCTCCTGGCCGTCGTTGGTAACCTGCCAGACCTGTCGTCCTGGGGAGACTGATTCTGGGATCTGGAACCCGTACTCGAAGAGCCCCACCGTCTCATCGGCAACCGGCTCCTGGCTCGCCTCGGGTGTCGCCTCCGTCCCGACCACTTCTAGCACCGCGGGGAAGTCGTCGAGGACGAGGTGGGTGCCAGGGGAGAGGTCGACCACGGCCACGGACGTCTCTCCCGGCAGCGTCTCGCCGGGGAACCCGGGGAACGTCGCATCGAGGAACCATTCGGGTGGCTCCTGGGCCTCGGGACCGAGGTCGGCCAGCGCCCGCTCGCGGTCGATCCCGTCCGGCAAGCCCGTCAAGAGCGAGTGACGCGATTCCTGGCCCCCATTCTCGTAGACGATCAACGTCCGGCCAGCGTCGACCTCAGCGGGCATCTCGAAGCCGTCGTCGCTCACCCGGATGTGAAGTTCGGGGTAGCCCATCCCGGCCAGGAGCGCCCCGGAGGCAGCAGGGGTCGCTTCTTGTGCCAATACGCCAGCCGGCGACCCTAGCAGCGTGCCGGCCAGCAACCCGATCCCCAACGTCCGTCGCGACAGCTTCATCCCCATGCCTCCTTCGACCACGGACCGACCTTTCACTCCCGGTGACCGATACACCGGGGCCCGCCACGCCACCGTGACAACGCGGTCCCTGGTGTCCAGGATATGGGAATCGACGCGGCATGTCGTTACGTCGTTCGACGTATTTACTGGGACTGTAGACATCCGCTGGCGGCGTGTTCATGTGGGCGGACATGCGTGGCCAGGCCCTACCCAGTCCAGTGCGGCTCCCCGAATCAGTCCTACCCATCTCCCGGCCAACCCACCCGTGCCAGCGTCTTGACCGGCCACCCATCCCGAGAGCAACTAGGAGCGGCAGGTCGACGTCGACGTCACCGTGCTCAGCCGATCGATGCGAATCCGACCAGCGAGGCGACCGCTTGGCGAAGGCCAGCGCGGATGCGGATGACCGTCCGTGCGGTGGTGGACGGCGAGGCTTGAGCCGGCACCACGACGGGGTGGGTGCGAGCGGATGCGGCCAGACGGTCGCGGGCGGCCGTGACGAGGAGATCGTCGTAGCGGCGAAGGGCGGCCTCAACATCGCCTTGCGGGACCAACATGGTGTACCTCCGGGTTCCGTCTCCGACGCTCCCGTTCGATCCGGGAGCGGCACCCGTTCGACTGGTCTCGGGCACGTACCCAGAATGCGCCTCGCGCGGCGCCCCGCAATCCGTAGGACCTACTGGGAAACCTACGGAGTTCGTTGGCCCGCGATGCTGAGAATCTCGAGCGTCTCGCGGACACGTTGCGTCCCGGGCGGCACTGGGGGATGAGTCAGTGCACCCGCGGCCTCCGAGTCCGCGCTGCGCCAGGTGGACGCTGGCCGACCGGTGGGCGAGGTGGCGCACCTCTTCGGCTTCCACCGGCCGGTCCGCCCGTGATCGGCCCAGTCCCCCAGTCACTCCCCCTCGCCCAGGTCGCAGTGCGGCCGGACGCTATGCCAACCGAGCAGTGCCCGGCTTGGGCGGCGGAAACCGGTCGAGCGCTACACTCCCCGGTCGAGAGCACCTCTTAGAGCACCTTAGACAACACCTCGTCGTCACAGAGGGAGTCCGATGGACCTACTCGATCTCCTGTTGGATCACGACGACTGGGCCACGAGTCGTCTCCTGGACGTGTGCGGCGGCC
>CADCWH010000354.1 GCA_902806395.1 uncultured Thermomicrobiales bacterium
CGCGGGCGAGGTGACGATCTCGATCGAGAACGCCCGACTCTACAGCCAGACCGACGCTCGCCTGCGACGCAAGGTGGCCGAACTCGGAACGCTGCAGCGGGTCTCCCGCATCGTCGCATCGACCCTTGATCTGGCGGGGGTGCTGCGCCTGATCGCCGAACAGGCCGTGGAGTTGATCAACGCCGACGCGGCGGCCATCTTCCGGATGCCCCACCGCCACGGCAACGGACCCCCGGCGGAGCAGCCGACGGTGGAACACTTCGTCGGTCATGATCGCCAGGTGGTCAATTCATCGCGGGACCGCCTCGTGCGCGAGGTTGTACGGACCGGTGCCGCCCAGGCGACCGACATCGACTACGTCGATGGTTCCGGCGTCGTCTTTTGCCTGCCGCTGCGGTCGGCCCGCGAGACGCTGGGCGCTCTCTGCCTGCGTCTACCCACCGGGGCGCAACTGACGGAGGACGAGCTCGGCTTGCTCCAGGCCTTCTCCGACTCAGCCTCGATCGCCATCGAAAACGCCCAGCTCTATCAGGATGCCCGCCACGGCCTAGAGACCGCCTCGGCTCTGCTGCAGGAGATGCACCACCGCGTCCGCAATAACCTCCAGACCGTGGCCGCCTTGCTCTCGTTGCAACTGCGGACGGCCGAGGACGCTCCCTGGGCGACGGCCATTCGGGAAGCGGTCAGTCGCATCCAGGCCATAGCCGGGGTCCACGACCTGCTCAGCGATGAGCGCCGCCTCGCTGGCACCACCGTCGAAGTCATCGCCCGCCACGTCGTCGACGATGCGGTGGCCACCCTGATCCCGCCGGACCTGCGGGTCACCTTCGCGATCGAACCCAACGATGTCGTCTTGCCGTCGCGCCAAGTGACGGTGCTTGCCCTGCTGATCAACGAGCTGATCACCAACGCCATCAGCCACGGCTTCGAGGGGCGGGAACGGGGGTCCATTCACGTCAGGGCGGAGCGGGATGACAGCTCCGTCACCGTTCAGGTCACCAACGACGGGCAGCGAATCCCGGCGGACTTCGTGCCGGAGGCGAGCACCGGACTGGGGATGAAGATCGTCCACCGCCTGGTGACGTCCGACCTCAGGGGCACGTTCAGCATCGTCTCGGACGACGAGCACGGCACGGTGGCGACGATCCGTTTCCCGGTCGCGGGCGATGATTCCCCGGATGAACCCATCCCGACCTGGCCCTGACTGTTTGGGCCGATGACCGGACAGTTACACGGTCGCGCTCCGGGCTATCGTCCCGGTGCTGGGTGTTTCCCCGCGAGCGCCGGCCGAATCGTCACCGACATCGCCGGAGTAGGCCGCGTCCAGCACTTCGACGATGTGCATGATCCGCTGGTCCGAACCCGCCCGGCCGAGCGATGTGCGCAGTTGCATCGCACAACCCGGGTTAGCGGTGACGACGACCTCAGCCCCGGTGCGGACTGCGTTGGCCGCCTTGCGATCGCCTAGGTCGTTGGCCATCGGCCGCCGGATGATGTTGTAGATGCCGGCGCTACCGCAGCAGAGGGACGACTCGGCCATCTCGACGAGGCGAAGGCCAGGGATCGCCGCGAGCACCGCACGAGGTTCGGACGTCAGGCGCTGGGCATGGGCGAGGTGGCACGGTTCCTGGTAGGTCACCGTCAGGGGATAAGGACGTTCCGGCGGGACGACCCCGGTCGTAGCCAACCACTCGGTGACGTCACGGACCCGGGCGCTGAACCGTTCAGCTCGGGCGGCATACGCGGTGTCGTCCTTGAGCAGGAAGCCGTATTCCTTGAGTGCCGCGCCGCACCCGGCGGCGGTCACGACGATCGGCGCGTCACCGCCGGAGTCGGACGCCTCGAAAGCGGCGATATTGCGGCGAGCGAGGTCACGAGCCGGACCCATCATCCCGGCATGGACGTGGAGGGCACCGCAGCACTGTTGGCCAGCCGGCAGGTCGACGGAGCAGCCATTGCGGGCCATCACCCGCCCCGCCGCCCGATTCACGTCGGCGAAGACGGTGCCCATCATGCAGGTATTGAAGAGCATGACCGGGCGACCCGTCCCCGGTGTTCCCCACCTTTCCCGCCCGGGCACGAGAGAACGCTCAGAGACCGGGGGCAGCATCTCCTCCAAATCCGCCATCCTCGCCAGGCGAGCGATGCCCGCCCTGCGCACCAGCGCTTGGAGGCCGCTCCGCTGGTAGGCACGGGTGGCAGCCACCACCCCCCGCATCCGACGGGCCTCGCCGAACAGCCAGCCGATCAGGACCTGCCGGGCGACCCGTTGCCAGGCCGGCCGGGGGCGGTGGGCTTCCAGTTGGGCCCTCGCCGCCTCGACGAGCGGACCGTAATGGACACCAGACGGACAGACCGCCTCGCAGGCGCGGCAATTGAGGCACTGGTACATCTGCTCGTCGAACGCTGGGTCGAGCAGGTCCAGCTTTCCGGTCGCCACCGACGACATCATCCACAGGCGTCCACGGGGGGAGGAGGCCTCCTGGCCGGTCATCCGATACGTCGGGCACGAGGGCAAACACATCCCGCAGTGGACACAGGCCCGCAACAGATCGGGGTCCGGCTGGTCGGGTCCGGAATACCCCAGCGTGATCGGGAGATCGGCGACGGAGGCGACCGCCATGCGTTACCCGTGTCCTCTCTCGCGGGCGTCGCCGCCCCGTCCCTGGTCAGATACGTCCCAGAAAGCGCCCGGGATTCAACGTCCCGCCCGGGTCAAAGTGCCGCTTCAACGCTCGCTGGATGTCAATGGTCGCAGGTTCGGGACCCCAGACGTCCACGAGTCGCTTAACCCCGGGTGGTGCCGTCCGGACCACCGTGTGGTCCGACACCGAGCGTAGCGTTCCCACCACACGGGCTGCCCGATCCTCATCACCGTCGGACGCCCGC
>CADCWH010000355.1 GCA_902806395.1 uncultured Thermomicrobiales bacterium
ATCGTGGCCAACACCCGCCCGATCTGGGACTTGGACACGACGAACGCCGTCGCGGCCCAATTGCTTGACGGGGCCAAGGCGATCGAGACCCACGCCACCGAGGTGGCCGACGCCCTCGATCCTGCCCCGGCGACGGGACTCGACAGCGCGACGTAGCGCGAGCGGAAAAGGGGGCAGACCCATGCGTTTGGACGGGAGACCGGCGAGCCCGATGCTCATCGCCCGGTACTGGCGGGCCAGCCTGGCGATCGGGTTGGTCGTCATCGGCGCGGTGGCCGTGCTGCTGAGCGCGCTGGCGAGCATCGTGGCCCGGATCGAGACCGGGGCGGCCGAGATCTGGCGGGTGGGCAAGCTGATCGCCAACAACACCGTCCACGTCGCACTGCTGATCCGGACCAACCAGGTCGTCGCCGGGATCCTGCCTGCGGCCGACGGCATCGCCCGGGCCACCGCTCGGATCCAGCGGGCCGTCGTCGGCGAGCCGGGGAAGTGAGGGACGACCGATGACTACCAGGCTCACCGTCTTGTCAGCTCTCGAGGTCCTCGCCTTCGTCGGGGCGCTGGTCATGATGCTCGGGCGCATCGTCTCGGCCCTGGAGCGGATCGGCGGCTCGCCGACCAGCTCGCTGGCCAAGGTCGCGTTCGGCGTACGGGCGATCGAGAAGGAGACGAGCCACCTGGCGCCGCAGGTGACCCGGCTCAACGAGGGGTTGACCTCGCTCGGGGCCAAGCTGGGCGTGGTCGATGCCCACCTCGGCGCGGTCGCCGGGGCGCTCGGCGGGACACCTACCGGGACGCCTGGTGGGACGTCGACCGGTCCGGCGGGACAGGAGGGGAACGCATGAACCGGGTCGTCGGTGCCATCTGGTCCGGAATGCTGGTGGTCACCGCCGTCGGGGTGGTGCCGGTGGTCGTCAACCAGTTGCGGCGTCTGCTCGCCGCGGCGAACAACATCGAGCGGTACTCGGCCGAGATCCTGACCTCGGGAGTGGGCATCGCCGACAATACCGCCAGCGTCGCCGCCCTCAAGGACACCCTCGCCGTGGCACCGCAACTCCTCGCGGGGGCCGGGTCGATCAAGGGGCACGCGGCGGCGATCGAGCGGGCCCTGGGGGCCGGTTCTGGCGGTGACGGCGGAGAGGTCGGTACTGGCACCGGTCCCGGCGTCGGGGTCAACGCCGGGACCGGTGCCACGGACGCGCGTTCGCCTGACGCCGGTCCGGCCGGGGAGGAGATCCGATCATGACGACGCTCCTGACCCGGATCACGGTCGGCCTGGTCTCCGTGATCGTGGTCGTCCTGGCCGGTCACCTGATCTTGGTCGCCGCCGCCCTGTTCCGGGCCAACCGCAACCTCGCCAAGCTGGTCGGCGGCCTGGAGGCGATCCGCGACAATACCGCCCCGCTCGGGGAGGACCTGACCGCCATCAACGGGGCCGCCGTCGCGCTGCGCGATGGGCTGGTGGCCGTCGATGAACACCTGCGCGGGATCGCCCGCATCGTCCGGACCTAGCGCTGGGAGGCGGTCACCGTGTGCTTCAAGAACCTGCCGATCGCGTTCGACGCGCAGGGCAACGCCACCCTGATGGAGGGCGTGCGTGACCCCTACGCCTACGAGACGCGCTCGATCGACGACCAGGCCGACAAGATCAAGGAACTCCTGGCCCGCAACGGCCACATCAAGAACGTCGACTTCGACCCGGTGACCCGCGTCGCCGGGGCGCTGGCGTTCCACAGCGTGGTCGACCTCAAGGAGCGCAAGGTCCTGGAGACCAACTCCATGGCCACGCTGTTCCGCGGCTACGAGGTGATCCTGAAGGGGCGTGACCCGCGCGACGCGGCGTTCATCAGCAGCCGCGCCTGCGGCGTCTGCGGCGGGGTCCACTCCTCGACCTCGGCCCTGGCGATGGAGATGGCCTTCCCGGTGACACCGCCCCCGCTGGGCATCGCCGTCCGCAACCTGATGCTGGCACTCGAGTTCTGGTACGACAACCCGCTCCACCTGTTCCTGCTGGCCGGCCCGGACTACTCGCAGGCGATCGTCCAGACCACCAACCCCGAGGTCTGGGAGCGGGCCAAGCGGGCACCGACCCAAAACGGCGAGGTCCACGGCTATAAGACCATCGCCGAGATCATGACCGACCTCAACCCTCTCACCGGTGGCCTGTACCTGGGCGGCCTACAGATGACCCGGGTCGCCCGGGAGGCCTACGTCCTGATCGGGGCCAAGTATCCCCACCCGGAGACGGTGATCCCCGGTGGCATGAGTACCACCGTCACGCTGACGATGTTCAACGAGGTCTATTCCCGGCTGCGGCAGTTGTTCGATTACTGCAAGCGGACCGTCGCGGTCTGGGACGACATCTGCGACTTCTTCTACGACGTCAACCCGGAGTACAAGAAGACCGGGGCGCGGCCCGCCAACATGATCGATTCCGGCATCTGGGACGACCCGTTCGCGTACGACGGCACCTACGAGAACTGCGACGAGTGGGGTGAGCGCCGCTGGTCGACGCCGGGGGTGATCGTCGATGGCCAGGTGGTGACCACCAAGCTGCAGGCGATGAACATCGGGATCGAGGAGTTCGTCGAGCACTCCTACTACGAGCAGTGGGGCGGGACCCGCTACCAGACCGACCCGGCCGGCAACCCGATCAGCCCACACCACATGTGGAACAAGGAGACGAAGCCCTCGCCGACCGGCCAGAACTGGCGCGAGAAGTACTCTTGGTCGACCGCGCCCCGCTGGGACCGCATGGCGATGGAGGCCGAGTGCTCGACCCGGCTGTGGCTGACGGCGGCCGGCGGGGTGTTGCCGCACACGCGATTCCTGCAGCCGACCGGGACGAGCCTGAAGATGCACGTCCCCCAGAGCACGCTGCCGGCGATGGACCTGGAGTGGAAGATCCCGGATGTCTGGAACGCCTTCGAGCGCAACCGGGGCCGGGCCTACCACCTCGCGTTCACCACCGTCGTCGCCCTGGACAACTGGATAATCGGGCTCGACCTCCTGAAGCAGGGGCACACCCGGGTCCACACCCCGTTCGAGCCGCCGCGCAAGGGTTCCCAGATCGGGGTCGGCTTCTGGGGAGCGGGCCGAGGCTTCCTGACCCACCACGCCACGATCGACAACGGCGCCCTGAGCAACTACCAGATCCTGACCCCTTCGACCTGGAATGCCTCGCCGCGTGACCCGTGGGGTAACCCCGGGCCCTACGAGGAGGCGGTGCTGAACACGCCGATCCTGGAAGAGTTCTCTAGCGACGAGGACTACAAGGGGATCGACATCCTCCGCACGATCCGCAGCTTCGACCCCTGCATGCCCTGCACGACCCACATCCACGTCGATGGGACGAACCACGTGGTGACGCGCGAGGTGAACACCTGTGGCTGCGGGATCGATGCCTGAGGCGACCGGGCCGAGTGTCCTGATCGCCGTCGTCGGTTACCAGTTCATGCGCGACCTGTCGATCGGCCCGGTGCTGGTGCCCGAGCTGCAGCGGATGGAGTGGCCCTCGGGGTTCGAGGTCGACGACTGGAGCATCGGCCCGATCCACATCGTGCAGCGGGTCGAGGTGCGGCCGCACCCCTATGACCGGATCGTCCTGTTCGCGGCCGTGGAGCGGGGCCGCGAGCCGGGTCAGGTCTCGTCGTACCGGTGGGATGGCCTGCTCCCCGACCCGGAGGAGATCCAGCAGCGGGTGGGCGAGGCGGTGATGGGGGTGATCCACCTCGACAACCTGTTGATCGTCGGCCAACAATTCGGCGCGCTACCGGCCGACGTGCTGGTGGTCGAGGTCGAACCGGAGGACATCGGCTGGGGGGCGGGATTCACGCCGCGGATCGAGGCGGTGCTGGGCGAGACCGTCGCCACCGTGCGGCGACTCGCGCTGGATGGGTACGATGACTGATCCACTGGACGCCCTGCGCTGGCGGGACGAACTGCTCCAGGTCCTGTTCTGGCTCCGCGGCGAGGGGTTAGGCGACCGCGTCGCGCCGGGAGATCTGACGACCTTCCTCGGGGCGGCGGAGGACGAGATCCGGCACCGACTGGAGTGCCTGGTCGATGAGGGCTACGTCGATGTCGTCGCGGGTGAGACCGAGCGGTACCACCTCACCGACTGGGGCGCCAAGGAGGGCGGACGACGATTCGCCGACGAGTTCGCCGGTCTCACGAACCAGGGCCACGGCGAGTGCAACAATCCGAACTGCTCCTGCCAAACGCTCGGCCCGGGGGCGTGCGATTCCCATGCGGCCCATACCCATTGACCCGTTTGGCCTTGGCCGGTGGCGCGGGGAGTCGCGGTGACTGACCCTGACCCGATGTCAGAGCAGGAGTTCCGGACCGTCGCCATGGCCCTCGACGAGGCGGTGCGGAACTTCGAGACCCTGCCCTTCCCAGAGATCCGGGAGCAGGTCTTCGAGTTGCTCCAGATGGTCGACGCGCTTCACCGGGCGGGCCTGACCCGCCTGGTCGACCTCCTCGACGGCCCCGCCCGCGTCGCTCTGGTCGAGCGGGCCGCGCTGGACCCCATCGCCGGGACCCTGCTGGCGCTCTACGACCTGATC
This sequence comes from uncultured Thermomicrobiales bacterium, assembly GCA_902806395.1. The sequence continues at coordinate 4,569 of CADCWH010000355.1, forward strand.
CCCGAACCGCCGGCGCCGACGGCGATCCCCGCCGCGGCTGGCGCGGAAGGTACCGTGAGCTTCATCCCGCTCGGCCAGATCGGGCGAGCGCCGGCCCGGGCCCTCCGGCGACCGGACTTCGTCGATCTCGCCCGGCTAGAGGACGTGCCGCCGGGGACGATGCGCGGGGTCGAAGCGGACGGCGTCCGGGCCCTGCTGGCGAACGTGGCCGGGGAGATCTTCGCGGTGCGGGACTCCTGCCCGGGAGGCGTCGTGCCGCTGAGCTTGGGCGCCTTCACCCCACCGGTGGTGGTCTGCCCCTGGCACAACGAGGCCTTCGATGTCCGGACCGGCAAGCGGGCCGATGGGGAGACCGGACCGGGCTTGGACGTCTTGCCGGTCTCGGTCCAGGGCGGCACGATCCGGCTGGCGATGACCGCGACGACCAAGGGCAACGGCGCGGGCCGGACGGTACCCCGCCCGTGAGCAAGGTACTGGTGGCCGGGATGGGCAACGTCCTGCGACAGGACGACGGCTTCGGGGTCGAGGTCGCCCGGCAGTTGATGGCGCGGGATGGGTTGCCGGACGGGGTCAAGGTGGTCGAGGTCGGGATCGGCGGCATCCACCTGGTGCAGGAGATGATGGACGGCTACGACGCGCTGGTGGTGATCGACGCGGTCGAGCGGGGCAGCGCGGCGGGGACGGTCCACCTCCTCGAAGCCGAGGTCGAGGACCTGGCGCTGTGGTCCGACGCCGCACGGGGTGACTTCCTGGCCGACATGCACTACACCACGCCATCGCAGGCGATGATCCTCGCCAAGGCGCTCGGCGTGCTGCCGCCCCTGGTCTACATCCTGGGTTGCCAGCCGGGCGAGGCCGACGCGCTGGGGATCGGTCTGACGACGCAGGTCGAGGCAGCGACGGCCCGGGCGATCCGGGAACTCGACGCGCTGGTGAACCGCCTGGGGACAGCGGCCGGCGGGAGCCAACTCACGGGAGCCGGAACGACGGACGACGGCAGGCCCGCGTCCGTCGCGCCGTCTCCGGGGGACGACGCCCGTGGATGACCCGTTCGACCCGACGCGTGAACTGGAGCCGATCGGTCCGCTGGTCGAGTA
>CADCWH010000356.1 GCA_902806395.1 uncultured Thermomicrobiales bacterium
ATACTGGAACGTTCGCCGGTGGCGGGACGCCAAATCACCGTGCCCCGATCGCGGCCTTCCCCGGTTCGTCAACCCATCTACCCTCGCCATGTCCCCTCCCGTGCCATCCGGGCACGCCGGGAGGGCGACGAGGAGGCCCGCGTGGTCAGTGCCCCCGTCATCCCGCTTCTCCCCGCTGGTAGTCCGGCCGCTGGCCCGGCGACCGGCCCGGCCCGGTTGGCGCCGAACGGCAAACGATTCTTCATTTGGACCATCGGCTGTCAGATGAACGAGGCCGACAGCGCCAAGGTCGCCGCCATGCTCCAGGAGGTCGGCTACCGCCGCACCGAAGACGAGAATGATGCCGACATCGTCGTCCTCAACTCGTGCGTGGTCCGCCAAGCATCTGAGGACAAGGTCGCCGGCAAGTTGAACGCCCTCGCCCGCCTCAAACGGGACCGGCCCTCCATGCCGCTGGTCCTCACCGGCTGCATGGTTACCAACCAGCAGGACGCCCTCCGCGAGCGGTTCCCACACGTCGACCTCTTCTTCGACCCGTCGGACTTCGGCCAGCTCCAGCGCGTGGTGCCGGAACTCGCCGACCTCGACGACGACCTCGACGACCTGCCGCACTACTACGCGCCGGAGAGCCTCGGCCTCGCCGGCCAGGCCGGGGTGACCGCCTACATCCCGATCATCTACGGCTGTAACTTCCTTTGCTCCTACTGCATCGTCCCCTACCGCCGCGGCAAGGAGACCAGTCGTCCCCTGGCCGACATCGTCCGAGAGGTCGAGGGCCTGGTCGCCGGGGGCGTCCGCGAAGTGACCCTGCTCGGCCAGACGGTCAATGCCTACGGCCGTGACCTTCCGGGACACCAGCACCTGGCCGACCTCCTGCGCGCCGTTGACGCGATTCCTGGCCTGGAGCGACTCCGCTTCCTCACCTCACATCCGAAGTACATGTCAGACGAGATCATCGACACGATGGGCGAGTTGCGGTCCACGTGTGAACACATGAACTTGCCGGTCCAAGCCGGTGACAACGAGACCCTGCGCCGGATGCGGCGCACCTACACCCGAGACCTCTGGCTGGACCGGATCGATCGGGCTCGCCGGGCGATGCCGGGCTGCACCGTGGCCACCGACATCATCGTCGGCTTCCCGGGCGAGACCGAGGCCCAGTTCCAGCAGACCTACGACCTGCTGGCGGAAGCGCGCTGCGACAAGGTCCACCTTGCCATGTACTCGCCGCGTCCCGGCACACTCTCCGCTCGGTGGGAGGACGATATTCCCCATGAGGAGAAGTCGCGTCGGCACCGAGCGATCGAGGACCTGCAGGAACGGGTCTGCACGGAGTTGAACGCCGTCCGGCTCGGCACCACCGTCGAGGTTCTGGTGGAGGGTCGTGCCAAAGGTCGGTGGACTGGCCGGACTCGGGGCAACACCTTGGTCCACTTCGACGACGACCGGGAACTGCTCGGCAAGCTGGTCGATGTCCATGTGACCCGGACGAGTCCATGGTTCCTGATGGGCGATCCAGTAGGCACCCCACGTTGACCGGATGACTTGGCTCGCGTTCCCCGCGTCGCCTGCTCGACCCTGACCACACCGCGCGAAGACACGACATCACCACAGGAGGATCACGCACCATGGATGGCACGACCGACACCCAGGACCAGACGCAGACTGCCCCCGAGGCGCCCACCCCGCCGCCTGTGAGCCGGCAGAAGCCGAAGCCACGCCGTACCCTCATCATCGACCTGCGCACCACCGCCCTCGACAACCGCTGGGAGGAGGCCCTAGCGATCGCCGAGGAGATGCTGGACCGATTCCCGCCCGACGCCGAGACCTATAACGCCAAGGGCAGGGCCCTGAGCGCCCTGCGGCGCTACCCCGAGGCGTTCGAGGCCTACCAGGAGTCGCTCCGCCTCGACCCTCCCAACATGATTGCCCGCCGCAACCTGCAGCGCCTCGACATCCTGCGGAACCGGGACGCCGCGAACGTCCTCAGCGACGTACCGGTCGTCATCGCCGCCATCCCCCGCACCAACGTCTTCATCGAAGAGGTCGGCAAGACCTGGCGGGGCGAACTGGTCAACTCCGCCGACATCGGCACCCTGAACGAGGTCTCGACCGGCGAGCAACTCAAGATGGTGGTCGAGGGTGAACGTCTCTATGTCGAGGACCAACATGGCACGCGCCTGGGTGAGTTCGATGCCGACACCGCCCGCCGGGTCATCGAATTGACCAACGGTGGGAATCGGTACGAGGTCTACGCCCTCGGCGTCACGACCCAGAGCATCGCGGTGATCCTCCGCGAGGTCTACCGCGACCCGCGCCTGGCCACCCGGGTCTCGTTCCCCGGCAAGATCAAGGCGACCCGCGCCTACTTGCGCGAGCGTGACCTGCTGATGCAGCGTGACGAGGCCGACTTCCTCGACGCCAGCGACGACGATGACCTGGACGACGATGAAGATCCCGCCCGCGTCACGGACCCATCCGATGACATCGAGGGTCCAGACACCGAGGCCGCGAGCTACGTCCCCAGTGGTACGCGGCTCGAGGAAGATGACGAGAACGCGATCTGACGCAAGGCCGCCCTGCGAGTCGCGTCTGAGGAACGCCTGCCCCCGACGGTCGGGGGCAGGCGTTCCCCGTCAGATCTCCGCCGTCGGGAGGTGCCAGGCGCCACGACGCTCGAATGCCACCTGACCCGGCTGAAACCGAGCGGCGATGGCGTCCCCGTCGGCGACGACCCAAGCCACGCGGACCGCCTGGTCGCCTATCACGTCGCGTTCGGCCACCCGGCGAGCACCCACGAACGGGCATTCGCCGCGTGGCGTCGCGGCGGACACCATCGCCCCCGAACCGGGCACGGTCTCGACCAGCTGTCGGGGGGCAGCCAGGATCACCGTGGCCGAAACGGCACCCATCCCCGGTGGAGGCTCGGAACTTCCCAGATCCGGCACGAGCAGGACCCGCGAATCAACGTGCCCGATCATGACGCGCCATCCGCCGACGTCGTCGTCCCGGGGCGGCTCGACATCAACGCTGACTCCATCGCTCATATCGAGCCGGATCGGTCGCCGCAGGACCGTCACCCCGTCCCCGGCCAACCGGCTCGCGCGCGCCTCGACCCCCGGGGAAACGATCGCCAGAGTGAGGCCGGGCCGCCGGCGTTGGAGGACGTGCTCGGGGACCGCCGCCGATCCTGCCCGTCCGGCCGAGATCAAGACATCCAATCGCGGCGTGGTAGGGCGGGATACGCTACCCCAGGCCCGGTCGAAGGCGTCGGGATCGTCTCCAGCGGCGATCAGTAGCCGGGCCCGCGATGTCCGGACGAGGACCGAGAGCGACGAACCGCATCCGAGGGCGACGATACCGGTGACGCCGGTGACATCGCGCCAGCGCCCGGCCAGCAGTGTGGTCGCGGCG
>CADCWH010000357.1 GCA_902806395.1 uncultured Thermomicrobiales bacterium
CGTGGTGACCGGTCAAGGGGGCGAGGTGCCCGGGATTCGGCGATCGCCGTCCCTGGGACGATCGGTCGACGTGTTGCGGTCGGGCGTGACGGGGCCAGACGCGCGTGGTCGGCGATCACCGGAGGATACGCGTTCGGTGGTTGCCCCGCCGTGACGCCGGTTGGGCGGGATACCGGGACCGTGCCAGCGGACCAGTCACCCGTGCGAGAGGCGAGACCGTCCCATCCCGCCCTGGCCGGTCGGTCGGTCGTCCGGTTGGACCAACAGATCGCCAGACATCCCGACCGGCGCCAAGAGCCCGATTGACTCGGACGGCAAGACGACGTAGCGATCCACACGACGGAGTCCCGCTGGTGCGGGGCTCCACGAGCGTGATGCGGTCGACGTGATCGGTCACCTGATCCCTGGGGACGACATGGCGTCGCCCCCAGGGATCGCGGTGTGTGCGACTAGCCGACGGTGGCCCAGTACTCGTCGAGTTGGGCCTGGACCTTGGCCTCGGCTTCCTCGACGGCGGTCTGGGCATCCACGCCGTTGAGGGTGACCTGGTCGAAGGCGTCGATCACGGCCTGGCGGAGGTCCGCCTCGTTGACGAGGAAGGTGGCATAGGAGAACGGCAGGGAAGCGATGAACGGTGCCAACTTCTCGTTGGCGGCCAGGGCCGGGTCGGCGGCGAGGGCCTGGCGGGCCGGCAGTTCGCCGACGGCCGGGGTCCAGCGGCGCATGACCTCTTCCGACGAGAGGAATTCGATGAACTTGGCGGAGGCGATCATCTTGTCGCCCTCGGCGGCGTTGCGGGTGATGGTGTTGGCCCAGAACGAGGCGAAGCTGGCCTGCTCCTTATTGCCCGGCAGCGGGACAACCTTGTAGTTCAAGTCCGGGGCATCGTTGGCGAGCGAGCCGACGCGGTAGGAGCCATCGACGTGCAGCGCGGCCAGGCCGGCGGCAAAGGCAGTGGCGCCGTCCGTCTGGAAGCCCGCCTGGGTGACGCCGTGCTCGGTCAGGAAAGAGACGAGATACTCGAAGGCCTCGACTCCCTCAGGCTCGGACCAGCGCAAATCCCGGTTGTCCTCGGTGTAGGGGACCAGCCCGTTCTGTCGTGTGAGGGCCTCGCGCCACCAGTTGTGGCCCTGACCGCCGATGTCCCAGGTGATGCCAACGACCTCGAACGAATCACCATTCTTGACGGTGGTCGCCTTGGCGACGTCGACGGTCTCCTGCCAATTGGTCGGTGGCTGGACTCCGGCGGCGTCGAGCAGATCCATATTGCAGAACATCGCCAGTGTCCGAACGGCGGTCGGGAGGGCGTAGTAGCTCTCGCCGACCTTGGCGGCCTGGACCATCGGGAAATACGCCGACTCGATCGTGGCAGCCGGGAAGATGTCCTCTGGGAAGGGGACGAGGAACTGCTGCTGGACGTATGCGGGGATCCAGCCGTAGTAGACGTTGAGGACATCCGGACCCTCGCCGGCCTGGACGGCCGCCGCGACCTGCTGCCGGAAGTCGTCGTAGGGGAAGTTGACGTGCTTGACGGTGATACCGGGGTTCGCGGCCTGGAACTCGGGGATCAACTCGTTGACCAGATCCGTCTTGGAGGCCAACTCGTACTGCCAGTACTCGATCTCGACCGGACCGCTGACCTGCATCGATGCGGTGTTGAAGCCGGACGGGGCCGGAGTCCCGGCGGGAGTGGCGTCCTGGGCGGAGGCCGGGCCGGCGAGGCGGGCCGTGGCGGCGAGGGCCGCGGCGCCCGCGCCAGCCCGGACGACGGTCCGGCGGTCGAGGCGGCGCCCGGTGACCCGGGTCGCGTCGTTCGGGGTGTTGTCTTCGGCGGTCATCTGTCTCCTCCTCGTCGAGCACGTCGAAGCGGCGTCAAGATGACCCCGCATCGACGGGCGGTACGTCCGTAGTCCTGGACACATCGCTAATCCGGCAAGTTTCATTCCGCCACGTCGGCAGGGCCACTTACTGGCCGGCGACGAGCGGCACGTTCATGATCCGGGCGGCGTTGCCGCCGAAGATCAACTGGAGCTGCTCGTGGGTCATGTTCATGAAGCGACAGATGCGGAGTTGGTCCTGGAGGTAGCGGAGGGCGAAGCCGCGCGGGAACCAGCTCGAATCGCTGCCGAATAGGATGCGTTCCGGGCCGATCGTCTCGAAGAATCGCTGGAAGAGGTCTTCGAGGGTCAGCTTGTATGGCATCCAGCGCACCCATTGGTTCGAGCCAGAGGTGTCGACGTTGACGTTGGGGCAGGACCAGCAGAGGAAGAGCAGGTCGGTCACATGCTGGATGCCGAAGTGGGGGATGATGAAATCGACGGTCGGGAAGTCGCGGGCGACGGGTTCCAAGACGGCTGGGGACATATTGGGGTGGTACGACACGCCGCCGGCGGCGCCGAGCATGCCGAAGTGGCTGAGGACTGGGATGCCGAGCCGCTCGCAGACTTCCCAGACGGGATAGAGCGACCGGTCGTTGATCAGGATCGGCACGGTCGGGGCGAGCAGCTTGAGCCCCTTGAGGCCGAGGGTCGTGACTGCCCGTTCCAATTCGGCGGCGGCGTCGGGCCGGGTGATGTCGTGGTGGGCGAAGCCGACGAATCGGTCCGGATACATCGCCACGACCCGGGCCAGCTCGTCGTTGTCGCGGCCGGTGACGAAGCCGATCCGCTCCAGGCCGTGCCGGTCGAGCTCGGCCACCCAGCGCTCGGCCTGCTCCTCGCTGGAGCGGGGACCGGTCTCCGGTTCGGGGAAGTCAAACGCCATCCGCCATTGGTGGCGGGTGTTCTCCAGCGAGCGCTGGCGGAGGGCCTGGCGCTCCTGTGCGGCGGGGTCATCGATGCGGCCCGTCTCGCGGCTGCGACCGCCGCCGCCCATGGCGACATCCCCCTTGATCGGGAAATGGGCGTGGACGTCGAATATGTGGAGATCCTGAAACACCGTGGTACTCCGAGCGATCCAAGCTGCCGGAGGACGCCACCCAGGCATCCCGGCCAGCCCACGAACGGGTCATCCTAGCAGCGCGCAGCCAGAAGTCGGCGGACGGCAGTCGGCA
>CADCWH010000358.1 GCA_902806395.1 uncultured Thermomicrobiales bacterium
GCGCGCGACAGCGCCGATTGCGCCTGTCTCCGGGGCGAGAGACGAACGGGCAACCCGGCGACGCGGACGTGCGCAAAAGTGTTGTCGAAACCGTAACGGCCTGGTAGGATCAGTAGGAGATTGGTCCTGATCTTCACGGTACGTAAGATCGGATCACTGTGAAGCACCGTTCGAAAAAAGTTCGTCCAGGTCCCCCGCCCCGGCGCCATTGTGGCGCCGGGCATCGTCACGAGAGGAGCGCCGTATTCGCATGGTGATGCCCACGATTTCCCCCGCACCCCGGCCGAGCCAGGTGATCGCCGAGGCATTGGTCGAGCGCCAAGACCCACGCCAGATCTCGAACCGGGCGGCGGACCTCGGCTATCCCCGCGCGTTGGTCGAGACCATCGTGGCGGCCTGCTGTGCCGATGTCCCGCTCACGACCCCACCGGTAACCAGCGGCTGCGACATCCCCACCCCGCACTAAGCGACACTTTCGCCAGGTACCAGAATCTCAGGTTGCCCAAGGCGGTCGCCGGGCTGGCCTCGCTTTTGCCCAGCGAGCGGGAGATATACGGGTGCCCGCGTTGACGGGCCTTCGTCGTCGGTGCTAGACTCCCCGTTCGTGTGTCCGAGCGCGGTGCGCACCCATCTGTCGTGCCCCGTGTACGGGACAGCTGTGCGGTCCGGAATCGCGATGACCGCCGGTGGACGAATTCCATTCTGAGACCGAAGCCGGCGCCCCGGACGTGGGACCCGGACTGTATCTGACCACCTGACAAGCCAGTGGGGAGCGATATCGCGTGATCAAGCTGCGACTGCGTCGAATGGGTGCCAAGCGACGGCCCAGTTATCGGATTGTGGCGGCCGAGAGCAGTTCGCCTCGCGACGGTCGGTTCATCGAGTCGGTCGGTCACTATGACCCGCTCACGGACCCGGCGACGATCAAGATCGACGAGGAGCGTGTCCGCCACTGGCTGAGCAACGGCGCGCAGCCGACCGAAACGGTAGCGAGCATCTTCAAGCGCCATGGCATCACCCGGGGCAAGTGGCCGAACACGAGCCAGACCGAGCGAGCGTCGACGGCCGTCGAGGGCGAGTCCCCGGTCGTCGCCGCGCCGGCTGCTCCGACGAAGGTGACACGCGCCCGCCGCCCGGCGGCAGCCACCACGACGTCGTCCTAGCGGGGTCCCATCGCTCGGCGGCACCGACTGATACACGCGACACCGCACCACGGGGGTGGCCTTCGGGCCGCCCCCGTCCGCTTTGGTAGAATCGGGCTCAACTATGCGTCCGGCGGGGCAGGGGAAGCGAGGGCGAGGTGATGGGCGATCGACGCGGGGTGACCGACAGCGGAGCCGACGATGACCACGGGGCCGACGATGTCCCGGTCGACGGGCCAGGCAGCGGAATGGCCGGGCGCGGCGATGACGTGGACGCGGGCTTCGGCGACGACGACGCCCCGGAAGACGATGAGGATCGTTCCGGCTGGGCCGGAGGTGACGATCGGGCAGCCACGGGCGCAGCATCCTTCGACCGACTCGATCCGGTTGAGCGGCTGCGTGGTCTGGTGACCTACCTCGCGACGAACCTCGTCGACGCGCCGGATGAGGTCGAGGTCACGGTCGAGCAGCGGGGCGCGGCGGTCCACGTCGGGGTCCGGGTCGCACCAGACGACCTCGGCAAGGTGATCGGACGCCAAGGCCGCGTCGCTCGGGCGATGCGGACGACCTTAATGATCGCCGGATCTCGCGACAACCTCAGGACATCCCTTGCCATCGAAGAATGATTCCCAGGGCGACGCCTCGTCCCCGGCTCCGGCGAGCGTCCCCGTGGGCGATCCGACCCCTCGGGACTCCGCCGAACGGGCGCCGGGAGCGGTGAAGGCCATCGCCCGGAAGCCACGGCGGAAGGGTGTCGCGGCGTCGTCCCCGACACCCGCCCCGGCTGCCGGACGGGGGCGACCGGGGCGAACGCAGGGCCGATTCAGACGGCTGAGCGAGACGTCCGGTCCGGACGCGGGTGCCGACCCGCGCCAGCAGCGATTCACGGTGGGGATCATCACCGGTACGCACGGCATCGAAGGGGAGATCAAGGTCCGCCTGGTCACCGATGACCCCGAGTACCTGCTCTCGCGCAAACGGTTGCTGGTCGGGAACGAAACGGTGCCCCGGAAGGTGCTCTCGACCCGGATGCACGCCGGCCAGATGCTCGTGACGTTTGCCGGGCTGACCTCACCGGAGGAGGCAGCGACGCTGCGGGGATACGCGATCACCCTGCCGGGAACGGAAGTTCGCCCACTGGCCGAGGGCGAGTTGTTCCATTACCAATTGATGGGGTTGGCCGTGGTCGACGAGGCCGGAGAGCCGATCGGCACGGTCACCGACCTCATCGAGACCGGAGCGAATGACGTGCTCGTCATTTCCCCGGCCGAGGGACCGGATATCCTACTGCCCTATCTGGCCCAGTTCGTGATCTCGGTCGACCCAGCCGCGGGCCAGATGGTCGTCCGCCCTTTGGACTACCTGAACTAGTCGGTAGACGGAAGTCGGCAGTCGACAGACGTGGGAGGATGCATTTCCCGTCCTCCGTCCCCTCGTTCTACCTTCTATCGTCCCAATACCCGTACTACCAGGGCAGCGGCGCGCTTGCCGACCTCAGCGGTCGGGAACTCGCCGAACCCGCCGGCCAGGTCGGTGGCGGCGTGGTACTCGTTGTTGGAGATGTCCTTGACCGTCAGGAAGGGCAGACCGTGCAGGGCGCAGACCTGGGCGATTGCGGCGGCCTCCATGTCCTCGCAGAGGGTGCCATGGCGTCCGTGGAGCAGGTCGAGGCGCGCGTGGGCCTGTGTCCAGATGTCGGCCGAAGCGACGGGGCCGGTGTGGACGACGGGCTCCCGGTAGGGGATCCCCTCCGGCCAGCCAGCCTCGCGTGGCCAGGGCTGCGGTGTCCAGCCCCCGGCGGCCCGCCGGGCCCGGTCGAGCCATCCCGGGTCTGACCCGAGGTCGGA
>CADCWH010000359.1 GCA_902806395.1 uncultured Thermomicrobiales bacterium
ATCTCCGGTGCCGAGGCCGAGCGACTGGTCTCGGACGACAGGATCGCCGGGGTCTCGCTGACCGGCAGCGAGGGTGCCGGGACGGCGGTCGCCGCGGCGGCCGGGCGGTCGCTCAAACCGACCGTGCTCGAACTGGGCGGTTCCGACCCCTTCATCGTGCTGGCGGACGCTGACCTCGATCGGGCGATCGACACCGCGGTCCGCTCCCGATTCCAGAACACCGGTCAGAGTTGCATCGCCGCGAAGCGGTTCATCGTCGAGGGAGCCGTGCACGATGCATTCGTCGAAGGCTTCGCCGCCGCTGCCGGGGCGCTCCGTGTCGGTGACCCACTGGACCGGGATACCAAGATCGGGCCGCTGGTGACGGCCGCCCAGCGTGACGTCCTGGACCGGCAGGTGCGGCAAACGGTCGACCGGGGCGCCCGACTGGCCCTAGCTGGCGGCCCGGTCGAGGGAGACGGGTACTTCTACGCCCCGACCGTCCTCGTCGGGGTCGAGGACGGCATGGTGGCCTTCCGGGAAGAGACGTTCGGTCCGGTCGCCGCCGTGATCCGGGCCACGGACGAGGACCACGCGGTCACCCTCGCGAACGACACCCGCTACGGCCTGGGGGGGAATGTCTGGACCGCCGACGTGGAGCGGGGCAAGGCCCTGGCGGCGCGACTGGAGACCGGCAACGTCTTCGTCAACGGGATGACCGCCTCCGACCCCCGCCTCCCCTTCGGCGGGGTCAAGCGCAGCGGCTATGGACGCGAGTTGTCGACGCAGGGCATCCGGTCGTTCACCAATGTCCAAACAGTCTGGGTCGGTCCGGCCAGGTAAAGCGCGACGACCGGCATGGCATCGGCATGCCGTCGGGGCCGCCTTCTGACCTGGACGAGCCGTTGATCAAGCCGCGGCCCGATCAACGGAAGAAGAGGGCGACGACGATCGCGATCAGGACCACGGCGACGCCGGCCACGACGCAGCCGACCGCGAAGAAACTGCCGGTGCCGACCGTCTCGCTGACGACGGTCTCATCGGCGACCGGGGCGTCCTCGACGCCCTCGTCATTGTACGGCGGTCCCGACGTGCTCTTCTCGGTCATCGCCCCATTGCCTCCGGTTAGTCTCCGTGGCGAGTCGGCACGGTCGCCATGGCGACCGTGCCGGACGCACTATTCGCCGAAGTTCCCGAGCCGCCAGCCATCGTCTCCCAACTCGAAGATGAATGTCTGGAGTAATTCCTCCTCGGCGAATGTGACTGCCACCACGGCCGTCGCCTCGTCATCGTCCACGTCGACCTCGCCAGCCAGTTCCCAGGTGATCAGCGTGGTCTGCTGCTGGCGAATGTCGTTTGCCAACTCGTCGAGCGAGACCGCCCCGCCCCCCGTCGCCTCGTCGAGGAACCCTTCACTGAAGAGCGCCAGGACACGTGCTGGATCTCCGGTGGCCCAACAGGCGGTCAACTGGGCGAGCACCTCGGCAATGGCCTCCTCCGGGTCGTCGGCGGTGCCGATCTCGGCCGGGGTCGGGGTGGGCGTCGGGTCTGGCGTCTCGGTCGGCTCCGCCTCAGGACTGGCCGCATCTGGGGAGGCGTGTGGGGATGCCTCCGGTGACGCGTCCGGGGAAGCCTCTTCGGTCGAGTCACCGAGCGATTCGTCGAGGTCGGCGTTGGCACCGGTGGCCGGTCCCGCGGGCTCGTCGGCACCTCCCTCGTCCCCGTCCAGGTCCAACGGTGTCGTCAGACAGGCCACGTAGGGCGACAGCGGATTGGTAGAGAGGAGGGCTTGCCGCAATCGACAGGTCTCATCGACCGGCGTCAGGCGGAGGATGTTACCCGTCTTCTCCCAGGCATAGGTAGCGACCGGGGCCGGTTCGCCGCTCGGCTGGATGTTGGAGCAGGAGACCAACCCCGCCTCGTCGGTGATCGTGACCTCTTCGCCGGACACCTCATAGCTGCCGGTCACGGCCGTACCGATGTCCTGCCGGGAGGCGGTGTACTTGCCGTCGGTGTCGAACGTGATCCGCCAGGCACCGGTCAGCGCGGCACTGAGGCCGAGGCTGATCGGCAGGTCGCCACTGGTGATCGTGACCGCGTACTCGCCGGCGAAGTCGTCGGTCTCGTCCTGCCCAGCGACGGCGAGGGGCCGGGCCAGCGAGGCACAGGCGACGACGCAGGCGAGCAGGAATAGGACCCAGCCGGGACTACGCGCGGGGGTGCAGGCGAGTGGGTCGCGGGGGCCACCGGTCAACGTCGCCATGTCTGCCTCCTGGGTCCAGGTGCCTCGGGAGAGGCGTCGGTTCACGATGATCGGTCCCCGATGATCCATGATCGAGTTCGCCGGTAGATCATTGACTCGCTCGCGGGACCGGATACGTCTTTGGACGCGAAGGCAGGAGCCACCCGGTGGTGACCGCTACGCCGCGGTCGGACAGGGTGACGCGGGGACCATGGACCGATCGCCGGGAACCGCATCCGAGCCGAATCGGAGTTTGACGCGTACCGTGGCGAAGTCTAGCATGCGATCCGACGCACTCTCGATGACGGGCTGTGTGCCGAGCCGATGAGTCCACGGCGCGGTCGAGGCACTCGCGACGATAGACGGACGTGGAGCGAGTCCCGGAGAAGGTGCTCGCGTTCCCGCGATGACAGGCGCCGGGTGGCGTCACCGATAGGTTTTGGAGGGCGCCGCACGGCAGCGCCACCGCCAGGAGCATGGAACGATGCGACGCGCCTCGCCGACCCCGACATCGATGCCGCGCGGAGGGTCGTCCCCCCTCGTCATCCTCGCCCTGGTCGCCTTGCTGAGTCCCCTGCTGGGGGCGAGCGTCCGGGCCGCCGAGCCGATGAAGGCAGAAGAGCCGGGGGAGGAGATCTCGCCCCGCGCCGCCCAACTGCTCGCCCCGGTGGCCGAGTTTCTCGGCGGATCGAGCTACTTGGTCGCCGAGGGCCTCGACCCGCGGGTCTTCGACACGCCCGAAGCCGACGCCATGATGGGCTATGGCCAGGCGCCCAACACCGGCTCCTTCGCCGCCGCCGTGACGAACCAGCAGGTGCCCTTTCGGAATGCCGCCCCGGCCTTCAGCCGGAACGTGATCCTGACCAACCAACTCGGCTACGCCCCCTACCAGACCGAGCCGCATTTAGCGGTCGATCCCCTCGACCCGGAGCACCTGGTGGCCGGGGTGATCGATTACAACTTCGGCGGCGCCGCCGCCTACGTCAGCTTCGACGGGGGAGAGACCTGGGAGGGTCCAAAGCCAGTCCGGTACTTCCGCGATGACATCTCGGCCGGCGGCGATCCCGTGGTCACCTTCGATCGCCAGGGCAACGTCTACATGGCGCAGATCTCCATCGGCGTCCAAGACTTCCGCGTCGGCGGGCTCGCTTCGTCCTCCCTGGTCTCCACGCTGGCTGTAGCCAAGTCGCTCGACGGCGGACTGAACTGGGAGGAGCCGGCGGCCGGCGCGACCAGCCGCATCCTGACCAGCGAGATCGCCGACGACGGCGGCCGGGCCCGGGGCGAGGTCACCATCCCCTTCCTCGACAAGGAATGGATCACCGCCGGACCCGACCCGGCCAACCCCGAGAATGACCTGATCCACATGTCCTACACGGAGTTCCGCTCCCGTTACCAGGTCATCTACGCCGACGAGGTTCCGTTCCTGACGACCATCCTGACCGAGTCGATCATCAAGTCCGTCACCTCCGCCGACGGCGGCATCACCTGGAGTGACCCGGTCGAGGTCAGCCCGACCGTATTCTTCAGCGAAGGCGGCGGGAGTCCTGAAGAGGAAGGGGGCGGTGCCCAGTCCGAGGGGCTCGGCGACGCCGCCCTGCCAGACCCACCCTTCCCGGCCCGGCAGGCCGAGCAGGCGGACGAGGGTGGCGAGGACGAGGAGTCGGCCCGCGTGGTCCAGGGATCCCAGCCCGCCGTCCTGAGTGACGGCACCCTGGTGGTGGCCTACCACGACACCACCGACGACGGGTTCCAGAAGGGACTCGCGACCCTGATGGTCGCGTTCTCGGACGATGGGGGCGCGACCTTCTCCGAACCCACCCAGGCCGCCGTATTCCAAGAGGTGCCGGGACGGCCCCGCTCCGCAACCTTCCGGCTGGGCGGCAGCGGCTTCCCCCAGATCGCGATCGGCCCGAAGGACGAGATCTACCTGGCCCACACGCGCCTGCCGAGTGACAAGACGCTCGATGACGGTGATGTCTATCTGGTCCGTTCCCTGGACCGGGGCGCGACCTGGGACGATGCCGTCCGGCTGAACGGCGACGACACCAACCGGGCCCAGTTCTACACCTCGATCGATGTCTCCGAAGATGGCGTCGTCCACGCGATGTGGGGTGACATGCGGGACGACCCGAACGAGGTCCGCTACCACATCTACTACACCCGTTCGTCCGACCAGGGCGCGACCTGGGGTTTCGAAGCCGGTGAGCAAGGCATCTCCGCCCCGGATACCCGGGTCAGCGACTACGCCTCCAATGCCCTCAAGGCCTTCGTCGGGGGCCGGTTCATCGGTGACTATTTCTCGTTGGTGGCCAACACCGAAGACGTCTACATGGTCTGGTCCGACTCCCGGCTCGGCGAGTACGGCGGCCCGAACCAGCAGATCGCCTTCGCCCGCCAGACCGCGATCCGCAACCCGGAGATCTTCCTCAACCCGCCCCAGGGCGTAGCGGGCCGCGACATCACGATCCAGGGATTCGGCTTCTACCCGAACAGCGACATCATCATCACCATCGGTGGTGTGATCGCCTCGACCCTGCGCTCCGACGCCTCCGGGCAGTTCCAGGCCACGATCTACACCCCGCTGACCGGCGAGGGGGCACGGAATGTGGCGGCCTACGACCCGACGGGCAACGTGGCCGTCGCGACCTTCTTCACCGAATTCGGCTTCGATTCCCTGCAACGCTCCCAGCAGGCGATGAACGACCAACTCGCGGCGCTCCAGGCCCAGGTCGACGCGCTGGGCGGCACGCCCGGCGCGAGTCCGGTCGCGGGGCCGTCGCCAACTCCCACGACGCCGGCGTTCCCCACGGCCGCCTCGTCGCCCGTGCCGGGCGCCACGCCGCGCTCCAGCGTCGGGCTGACCGGCGGCTTGGAGATACCGGGACTCGCGATCTTGGCCGCCATCACCGGTGGGCTCGGCGCGGCGTATAGTGGATTCGTCGTCGGCCGCCGTCGCCCCGCCGCCTGATCCCCTCCCCGACCGGACCGGAGTCGCTCTCCCGGGTGACTCTGGCCCGATCCGGACCAGTGACCTACCGAGGAGCATCCCGCCATGGCTGAGCAGCCGAGCGATCGCCCCCGACCCGCCGCCGACCGTCTTCCGATCGACCTGACCTCGGGTCGTCTCTCTCGCCGCGCCCTCGTTCAGGCGGCTGTGGCGGCGAGCGTCGCCGGTCCGGCCAAGATGGCGACGAGTCCGGCAGGGGCCATCCCCCTTGGCCCCGTCGCGGCTCGGCAGGCCACCCCAGGCGCGGCGGGGACGGGTGCCGCGCTCGATATGCTGGTTTTCTCCTCGTTCAATGTGGACCAGGCCCCGCTCCAGATGCAGAACGGGGCGATGGACCTCTACCTCTTCGGACTCAAGACCGACGCTGCCCAAGCACTGGCCCAGTCGACCCCGGATCAGATTCGTCTGATCGAGGCCCCGGCTTCGACCCTCTCGCTGATCCTCAATCCCGCCCCGGCACCGGAAGGGGAGCTGAACCCCTTCTCGATCCGCGAGGTCCGCCTCGCGATGCAGTTCCTGGTCGATCGGGAGTTCATCGCCAACGATATCTACCAGGGACGGGCCCGGTCGATGTTCAGCCCGATCGGGCCACTCGACTACGACCAGCTCACCGTCTTTGAGACCGTCCGCTCCCGCAACCTCCGATATGACCCCGAGGGGGCCCGGCAGGCGATCGCCGCCGCCATGGGCGCGGCCGGGGCGACGGCCGGGGCCGATGGCAAGTGGGCCTTCAATGGCCGCCCGATCGCGATCAAACTGATCGGCCGGACCGAGGACGAGCGGCGTCCGATCGCCGACCTCGTCCGGGTCGCCCTCGAGGGTGTCGGTTTCCTCGTCCAACCGATCCTGCAGGAGTTCGGTCCGGCCACGCTGGCCGTCTACGCCAGCGACCCGATCACCTTCCAATGGCACGTCTACACCGAGGGCTGGGGGCGCTCCTCGTCCTCCCGGTACGACGACGACGCCGTCAACAGCTACGCCGCCCCCTGGCTCGGCAACATGCCGGGGTGGCAGGAGACGGGTTACTGGCAGTACGAGCAGGAAGACCTCGACGCTCTCGGCCAGCGACTCTTTCGGGGCGAGTTCGCCAGCCGGGAAGAGCGCGACGAGTTGTTGCGGCGGATGATGAGCATCTCCCTCGACGAGTCGGTCCGGGTCTGGCTGGTCACCGCGATCCAGAGCTTTCCGGTCCGCACCGAGGTCGAGAACCTGACGGTCGACATCGTCGGAGGCCCGAAGTCGCTGTTCTCCCTGCGCGGCGCCTCGGTCGCCGGTGCGTCCGACCTGACCGTTGGGCACTTGTGGGTCTGGACGGCGCGGACCACCTGGAACCCGGTGGGAGGATTCGGCGACGTCTACAGCTCCGACATCAACCGCAACCTGATTGACCCGCCGCTGACCAGTCACCCGTTCACCGGTTTGCCGATTCCGTTCCGGGCTACCTTCGAGGTCGAGAACGAGGGCCCGGACGGCGTGATCGACGTGCCGGAAGACGCCGTCACCTGGGACCCGGTGGCCGACGCCTGGACCCCGGTCGGCACCGGCATCACCGCCGTCAGCAAGGTGACCTACGACTACTCCCTGTACTTTCAGTCCTCGTTCCACCACGGCCAGCCGATCACGATCGCAGACGTGATCTACCCGCTGGCCCAGACCTTTGAATTCGCCTACGACGAGCAGAAGATCCAGATCGAGACGGCGATCGGGATCACCTCCCGCCCCTACCTCGAAACGTTCAAGGGGTTCCGCCTCCTGGACGACGACCGGCTGGAGATCTACGTCGACTATTGGTACTTCGAGCCGGACTACATCGCCTCGTATGCCGGGTTGGCATCCCCGGGGACACCCTGGGAACTGCGGGCCGCGATGGACGAGGTCGTCTTCGTCGCCAGGACCGGCGCCTACACCGACACCGCGGCCGGCCGGTTCAATGTGCCCTGGCTCAGCCTGACCGTGGACCAGGACGCCCGGATCGTGGAGCGGACGATGCGCCAACTCCAACGCGAGGAGCGGGTCCCGGCGGGGTATTTCGAGATCGGGGGCCAGACCTTGGTCACGCCGGAGGAAGCGGTCGCCCGCTACGGCGCCTGCCTGGACTGGTTCGACCGGACGGGTCTGCTGGTGATCAGCAATGGCCCCTTCACGCTCACCCGCTACGATCCGCCCTCCCAGTTCGCCCAGCTCGATGCCTTCCGCCCCGAGGGCTACCCCTTCAGCCCGGAAGACTTCCGGTTCGGCGAACCGCCCCGCCTGACGATCACCGCCTCCGCCCCGCCGTCGGTGGCCCTCGGCGCACCGCTCGACATCCCCGTCACCGTCGAGGGACAGGGTGAGCTCGGCCTCCGGTACATCCTGATCGACCCCGCCAGCGGGGCCGTGGTCGCGTCCGGGGAGGCCGGGGGCGAAGGGGGAGCCTTCACCGTCTCGGTCGGGGCCGACATCACCGCGACCCTGTTCCCCAGCGTCTACCAGCTCTACCTCCTGGGGTACAGCGATGCCATCTCCCAGGTCAACGAACAGCGGGTCGACCTCACCGTTGGCATCTGATCGCGCCGCCGACATGAAGTCGGGCGGGACGTGCCGTGCCCGTGCCCGGTCGGGGGCGCGATCATGATCACGATCCTCCGGCCCCTCGTCATTCGCGCCATCACCCTGTTCGGGGTCTTGCTGGCGGTCCTGGTGCTGCTCGTCGTCTCGCTCGGGGCGACGGGGTTCTCGGACAACCTGCTGCGGGCCCAGGTCAGCGAGCAACTCCGGGGCGAGCGGACCACCTACGCCCAGACGATCCGCGACCCCGCCGCGCTCGAGCAGACGCTGGTCGAGCGAGAGGCCGAGCTGGAGCGGTTCTATGGCCTCGATGACGCGTGGTACGTCCGCCTGCCGCCCCAGGTCTTCCGCGTCCTGACCTTGGACCTGGGAGAGGCGCGCTCGCTGCGCACCGCCGAGGGGAGCAACCGCATCTCGGCGATCATCCTCGAGCGGCTCCCCTACACGATCTTCCTGCTGACGACCTCGAGCGTCATCGTCGCCGTGGTCGGGCTCCTCGTGGGGGCCAGGATGGCGACGCGGGTGGGCAGCCGCGCCGACCGCGTCCTGGCCTACGTCGCCGCGATCACCTTCGCCGTACCGACCTGGTGGCTGGGTATCTTGCTGATCGTCGTGGTCGCCTTCCAACTCGACTGGCTCCCTGCCGGGGGGATGTACAGCGTGCCGCCCCCGACCGGCCGCTGGGACCGCACCGTCGACCTGGCCCACCACGCGATCCTGCCGATCTTGACCATGGTGCCGATCAACATCGGCCCCTACGTCTACTCGGTCCGGACCATGACCGTCTCGACGGCCCAGGAGCCGCACGTCCAATTGGCCCGCGCCAAGGGGCTGCCAGAGAGCCGGATCACCCGTCGCCACGTCCTCCGCGTTGCGGCCCCGCCGATCGTGACCGGGCTGATCCTCGGGTTGGCAGGGTCCCTCTCCGGCTCGATCCTCGTCGAGACCGTCTTCAACTGGCAGGGGATGGGCCGCCTCTACTACGACGCCGTCTCGGGCACCCCGGACGAGGGAGTCATCGTCGCCCTGACCTTCATCTTCACGCTGATGTACGTGGCCGCCCGATTCCTGCTCGACATCCTCTACGTCCTCCTCGACCCCCGCGTGCGGTATTGAGCGTGGGTACCCCGTGGTGACCGTCGACGCCGACCTGCTCCCGCCGGGCACCGATGCCGTCGCCGCGGACGACGAGACGGCCAGTTCGCCGCTGCGAGAAGCGGGGAAATTGCTCGTCGCCAGTGGCGTCGGCCGGGCGGGACTGGTCCTGTTCGCCGTGCTGATCGGCATCTCGGTCTGGGTCCTCGTCACCTACCCGGACGATTTCGGCACGCGACGTTGGAGCGACCCCAACGTCTGGGCCGACAATCCCCGCGCCGCTCCTCCCGTCTGGACCACCTGGCTCGGCAACGAGGCCCTGCCGCACCAGTCCTTTCGCCGGACCGAACCGACTTCTACCCAGGCGATCCCGGCCGGAGAGGTCCGCACCTATGACGTCCTACTCAACCTATCGGGCGACGCCTTCCCCGACGCCCTGTCGGTCACCGTCCATGACCTGACCTATGCTTCACGACCACCCGTGACGACGATGACCCTCGTCCGGCCGGACGGGACATCGGTCCCCCTCGCGAACCTGGTCGCGCCGGGGCCGCGCCCGGGGGAGGCGGCTCCCTACCTCCGGTTCTCGGCCCCACCGGAGCGCCTCCTCCTCACCAGCCAACCGACGGCCGTCCAATCGATCGCCCGGATTTACGCCGAGCGATACCCGGGTGTCACCGTTCCCCCCGACATCGCGGCGAGCCTGAATCGCGCCCTGTTCGGTGTCCCGTCCCCGTCCGGTGACGGGTCCATCGACGCGCTGCCGGGCGACTATGTCCTCCGCGTCGCCCTGGTGGTCGCCGACCCGGCCGACGAACTGGAGCAGGTCTCGGTCGTCCTGGGTGGCACGGTCTACGGCTGGATGGGGACCGACACCCTGGGCCGAGACCTCTGGGAAGGGTTGCTCTACGGCTTCCCCGTCGCCCTGCTGATCGCCGCGCTCTCCTCCGTCGCCGCGACCGTGATCGGGGCGGGCCTCGGCATCCTCAGCGGCTACGCCGGTGGCGTGACCGACGCGGTCATCCAACGGCTCAGCGACATCGTCTCCAACGTGCCGACCCTGCCGCTGCTCATTTTCCTGGTCTTCGTGCTGGGGGCCAACCTCTGGCTGATCATCTTGGTCCTGGTGGCGTTCAGTTGGCCCGGCCTGACGATCGTGGTCCGCTCGATGGTCCTCCAGATCCGTTCCGGCCAATTGGTCGAATCAGCGCGGGCTTTGGGTGCCTCGCGTCGCCGCATCATGCTCCGCCACGTCTTCCCACAGGTGGCCCCGTTCATCGTCGCCCAGATGATCTTCTTCGCGCCCGGGGCGATCTTGGCCGAAGCCTCCCTCAGCTTCCTCGGCCTGGGCGACACCACGATTCCGACCTGGGGTCAGATGCTCCAGGCCGGGTTCCAGACCGGAGCGCTCTATGTCGGTTACTGGTGGTGGGTCATCCCCCCCGGGGTCCTGATCATCTTCACCGCCCTGGCCTTCATGCTGCTGGCCTTGGCGATGGAACCAATCGTCGATCCTCGCCTGCGAGATCCGTCGTGAGCTGGGCGATGATCGGCCGAATCCCTCCCGGCGGCGACCCATCGGGACATGGTGAGATCGGAGAGATGCGACGCATGCTCTCGACCGACGCCGTCCCCCCGACGTTCGCCCGCCTCCGCAGCCTGCTGACGCGATTTGCCCCGTCACTGCTGGTCACCACTGACAGGCCCGATCGATTCTCGCTCGATGCGCCGCCGTCGGCCCGCATTCCGGACAGCCTGTTCTTCGGCGAGGTCCGGATCGGCAAGCGGAACCTCAACTTCCACCTGATGCCGGTCTACCTCTTTCCCGAGCTGCTCGCCTCCATTGGCCCAGCGCTCGCCCGCAAGAAGCGGGGCAAGTCGCGCTGCAACTTCATGGCGATCGACGACGCGGCGGTCGCCGAACTGGCGGCTCTCAACGCGGCGGGGTTCACCCGCCACCGCACCGAGGGGATCGTCGGTTGACGCACCCTATCCAATCGCCGCGGAAGACGCGGTGAGCGACCCCGATGAGTTCGGGGCGAGAAGCGAACCGGACGAACCGGACGACCCGGCGTCGGGCCGTGACCCCGACGACTCGTCGGACCTCCCTCCCCCACCGGTCGGGAGCCGGGTCCAGCGGATCCGCTATGACATCCACGCCGCCGACCTCATCGCCGAGACCCTGAACGCCACGTTGGAACGGGCGCCGTTCCAACTGCCGGGAGCGACCGTCTGGCAACTCTTGGTCGCCGGGGAACGCGACCGGCCGTCCGCCCTCCTGACACTCTGGCCATCGCTGCGACGGGCCGACGTGATCGCGGGTCCGGTGGCGATCGTGTTCACCGACATCGCGGCCCTGGACATCGTGCGCGACATCGAGGTCCAGTTCCGACGCGGCAACGGCGACTACCTGATCCTGGCCCGGGGCGGCAAGGTCATCGTCCGGGCATGACCGATGCTCTCCCGCCGGGCGGTCCTCGCCGAGCCCAACGCCCACTCCCCGGGTAGAGTGGCGTTCGGCCACTGGATTCTGGGACGGGGGAACGCATGAGCGGCCTGGTGCCCCGGATCGTCCGTCTCGAGGTGTCTTCCTGGCCCGCGGGCTGCGTAGGCATAGGTCACGGACGCACCCGCCCCGGTCGTGGAGTTCGCTGGCGTCAATGACTCCCTGGTCTGGAACGGAGACGGCCCATGCCCGACCACACCGACCACACAGCCGCCGACCCCTTCGTCGCCCTCACGCCTGCCGAGGCGTCGTTCCTGACCCTGATGATCGTCCAGGCGCGCCCCGTCGATCACCCGGACCCGTTCGGGCCGGTCACCTTCGCTGAGCGGGCCGCTCTCCTCGCCGAGGCGGATCGGGAGACCGAGCGGCACCGTCTGGCTCGGGAGGGGCCCGGGTGACGGCCGGTATCGCACGTCGCCTGGCCACCCTCGAGGCGCGGTAACCCCGCTTCAGTCTCGCTCGGCGGGATGACCATCGTCGAGCAGGACCGGCGCGATCACTTCATGGCCGATCACTGTCACTTCGTGCCGACTGACCCTCTTCCCGGAACGTCGCGGGTGGAGGAGCCGTTCCCCCTGATGATCTTGGTTCATGGCGCAGGGGCCACGGCCGCCAATCAGTCCCTGGCCTGGATCGAGCATCTGGTTCAGCGGGGAGCGGATAAGCGACCCGTGCTTCGGCGAGCGACGGGTAGTATTCGAACGACGGGGTCGTCTAAATGACTCGCTGGTGCACGACGGTGTACCCCCAGAAGATCCGGGCCGTGCCGGACAACGTGATGTCCTCCTGGTGGTGAGAGGGCGACCGGCCTCGCCGCCCCCGATCGCTTGGTGGTCGACCGGGCGCCACCGGTGCCGGCACGCATCAGGTGGCCCGTATCAGCCCGATCCCTAGGGTGATGGTTCCCACCGCCAGCGAGAGGGCACCGGCATAGACCAGTGCGATGAGCCGGTTTGGCCGCGTCGCGACGGGTGAAACGATCGAGAGGAAGAACCCGGCAGAAACCAAGATCGGCGCCAGCGCGACCGTGTTGCGGACGAACGCTTTCGCCCCGTTCCCGAGGTCGGCCCGATCGACGAACGAAAGTGCCAAGAGCGCGAGGATGACCAACACCCCCGCGTGGGCATGCCCGGCCGTGAACAGGGCCCGCCGGACGGGGTTATCCATGTATCC
>CADCWH010000360.1 GCA_902806395.1 uncultured Thermomicrobiales bacterium
GTGCCATGTACGGGTGGACACACATCCGCGGTGATGATGGGCGCATCCAAGTCGCTTAGTACCTAGTTGACTAGATCGTCTGGTCATTGAAGAAGGCCCAAGCGCGGTCGTTGGCCCGGAACAGCGCCTCGTCCGCCTCGTCCAGCACGGCGGGATCTGTCTGCTCATAGGCATAGATCCGGGACCGGTCCTCGGTCCGCGCCCCGAACGCGGCCAAGCCCGCGGGGTGCACCAACCCCTGCCCGATCAACTCGCCCATCCGCTCGATGTTCACCGCGCTCCAGGTACTCCGCGCCGCCCGCGGAGTGAACCGGATCATGTAGCTCACATCGTCGATTCGCTTTCGCACCCCGTCGATCCAACCGAAGCAGAGTGCCTGGTCCACACTCTGCGGCCAGGTCATGCTCGGCCTGCCTGTCCCGACCTTGTAGTAGCCGACCCAGATCTCACGGGTCCCAGCGTGATGCGCGGTCAGCCAAGCGCGGAACGCGTCCGGTGACGGGAAGAACACCGGCTCCTGGACCTCAGCCATCGCACCCACCTCCTGAATCTCACGCGTCTTCCGATCAGCCTCATCGACTCCCGCGACCGACGCCCCGTCCGTCCGGGTCAGGGGACGACCGCGCACACACTAGTCTTCAGGTTCCTGGCGGTGGACGGGTCGTCCCCCTGGTATCTTGACCGTGCCGTCGGAGTCTCCCCGTCCCCTCGGCGTCGACCATCCGGGTGCGATATCGCGATCCCCAGGAGAGCCTCCCATCGAAGCGATCATCCTCGTCGGTGGGCTCGGCACCCGGCTCCGTCCCCTGACCCTGACCACCCCCAAGCCGATGATCCCGGTCATGAACCGGCCCTTCCTCGAACACGTCGTGCGTTGGCTCGCCGGCCACGGCGTCGATCACCTGATCTTCAGCACCTACCACCTCCCTGAGCCGATCCAGACCCACTTCGGTGACGGCTCCCTCTTCGGCCTCGCCATTGACTATTCGCAGGAAGACCAGGCCCTCGGCACCGCTGGCGCCCTCAAGCATGCCGAGCCCTTGCTGCGAGACGACCGTTTCATCATCTTCAACGGGGATATCCTGACCGATGTCGACCTCACCGCCCTGATGGCCCATCACCGCCAGACCGGTGCTGTCGCCACCGTCGCCCTGGCCGAGGTGGCCGACCCTTCTGCCTATGGCATGGTCGTCCTCGACGGCGCCGACCGCGTCCTCCGCTGGGTGGAAAAACCGTCCCCTGCCGAGGCCGTCTCGCCCTGGGTGAACCTGGGCGGCTCCGTCCTGGAGCGTCGCGCCCTCGACGTGCTGCCCGCCGGCGAAGTCCGCTCCCTCGAACGCGACCTCTACCCTGCCCTGATCGCCTCGTCCGAAAGCGTCGCCGGCTTCCGGACCCACGCCTTCTGGCGCGACCTCGGGACCCCGGAACGCTATCGCGCCGCCCACGACGAGGCCCTGCGCGGCCAAGTCGCCCTGCCCTCGGTCCAGCCGGACTTGGTCACCGCCGACCGCTTCCCCGGCGTCCGCGTCTTCGGCCCGGTCACCGTCGGTCCCGGCACGACGATCGGCTCCGGCACCCGCCTGATCGGCCCGGCCTGCATCGGCCCGGACTGCGCGATCGGCCGCCTCTGCACCGTCGACCGGGCCGTCCTCTGGTCCGGGGTCACCCTCGGGGACCGGACGACCGTCTCCCAGGCGATCCTCGGCGACGGCGTCGCGGTCGGACCCGGCTGCGACCTCTCTGGAGACGCCGTCGTCGGCGCCGGTGCCCGGGTCGGTGCAGGCAACACCCTGGCCAATGGCATCAGGATCGCCCCCGGCGCCGAGCTCGCCGACGGCGTCCTCGGCTTCGACCCCCGGTGACGGCCCTGACGCGACCCCGCATTCCCGCCCCGCTGGACTCGGTGCCAGCGATCATGCCGCCGGCGGACCTCACGCGACCGGCCCTCTCGCCCGCTCCGGTGATGACCAGTCACACCCTGCCGGCACGTCGCCGGGTCCCCAGCGCGACATGCCGCGACCGGGCACCCCTCTCCCACGACGACACCGCACCTCTCCGGGTGCCGCGAGGCAGGACTGCGTCGCCGAACGGCACGGTCCGTGACCACGCCGGTCCCCGGTCGGACCGGGTGAACCTATCCCTCCTCGGACCGCCAGATCGGCCGGGTCAGGCACGTCGGGCCGCCCTCACGGTTGTGGGAGATCTCGTCGCCGGCGTAGGTCAGCACCCTGCACCCGGCTGCCTCCAGCCCGGCCCGCGTCACCGGGTTCCCCTCGATCATCAGGCACACGCCTGGCGCCAGGGCCAGCACGTTGCACCCCAGGCTTCCGAACTCTGCCACTGGCACCTCCACCGTCCGCCAGCCCCGGTCCGCCAGCAGTTCGACGAAGCTGGCCGCCAGCAGCGACGGGTAGACCACCGCCAGGTCGGCCGCCACCGGGCTGACCAACGACATCAGGTGCAGGCATTCCCCCGGCCCGTGCCAGTGCGGCAGATCCACCGCGATCACCTCTACCCCCTGCTCTCCCAGGATCTGGCGCAACTGAGCGATCCCCGAGGCATTCGTCCGGTACCCCCGTCCCACGGCCAGCGTCCGGTTGTCCAGCCAGAGGGTGTCGCCCCCCTCGACCGTCCCGGGCGCCTCGATCCGCCCCGCGATTGGGATGCCGAGCCGGTCATAGGTGCGTTGGTGCATCGCCACCTCGTCGCCCCGCTCCGGCTTGCCCATCCGCAGCAGTACCGCGCCGGCGTCGGTCATCAGGGAGGGGTCGTAGGCGAAGATGGCGTCCAGCTCCCCGGCCGGGTCACCGGCCTCCTCGATCACCTCGACCCCCTCGTCTTGGAGGATTGCCACGAACGCCGCGTGCTCGGCCGTCGTCTTCTCGACATCGATCGGGTGACGGTAGCCAAACGCCTCCCAGGTGCTCGGCCCGATCGATCCGGCGGGCCGCCGTACCATCACCCGCCGCAACGTCGCCGACATCGACTGCCCCCCGTACTCGGCGACCGTCGACGCTGCCCTGACCGGCCCAACGGCCTCGACCAGCGACGTTCCCATCCTCCCGTCCGCTCGTCCCAGACCACCCATGTCGAATCTCTCCCCACACGACTCTCGTCTCGCCGATCGCCTATCCTACGTCCTCCCCGGGACCGCCGCACCGCGGCTCCCGGGAGGGTGTCCAGGGGTGACGTCCCCCCTGTCCTAGGTCCGGTTTCCGGTCCCTCCTACCACCATCGACCGACCCAAGTCATCTCGGGTGCCCACCCTCGGGCATGGGTTCCCACCGACTGACGACCTGAGTTCACCGAGCTGGAGATCCCGTGCGCATCGCCTATCTTGACCCCTACTCCGGCGCCAGTGGTGACATGACCCTGGGCGCCCTGGTCGATGCGGGCGTCCCCCTCGCCACCATCCAGACCGCACTGGCCGGCCTGCCCCTCGAGGGCTATCGCCTCGTCGCCGAGGAGGCGTCCCAGCACGGCATCCACGGCACCCGGGTCTCGGTGCCGCTCGACGCCGAGCAACCCGCCCGGGATTGGGCCGCCATCCGAACGATGATCGCTGGTTCCGCCCTGAACCCCGCCATTACCCATTCGGCCCTGGCGGTCTTCGAGCGGCTCGCCGAGGCCGAGGCCGCCGTCCACGGTGTCCCGGTCGACTCCGTCCACTTCCACGAGGTCGGCGGGGTCGATTCCATCGTCGATATCTGTGGCGCCTGCGCCGGGTTCGCCGCCCTCGGGGTCGAGACCATCTACGCCGGGCCCCCCGCCGTCGGGTCCGGCTTCGTCCGCGCCGCCCATGGCTTGCTCCCCGTGCCCGCTCCCGCCACCGCCGAGATCCTCGCACGCGCCGGCGCCCGATTCACCAGTCGCCTTCCTCCGGGGGAAACGCCACCCGGCGAACTGCTCACCCCGACTGGCGCCGCCCTCTTGACGGTCCTTGCCCGCTCCGGCCAACCCAGCATCGCCCCGGACCGCGTCGGTTACGGCTTCGGCCAGCGCGAGCTGCCCTGGCCCAACGCCCTCCGGCTCTACGTCGGCGAGGGCGCCGACTCGCCCGCGGACGGCGGCGAGGTCATCCTGGAGGCCAACATTGACGACCTCGACCCACGCGCCTACGAACTCCTCTCCGAGCGACTCTTCGCCGCCGGGGCCCTCGATGTATGGCTGACCCCGATCCAGATGAAGAAGGGTCGCCCCGCGATCACCCTCGCCGCCCTGGCTCCAGCCACCCTCCGTCCAGCCCTAGAAGATCTGATCGTCCGCAACACCACCACCCTCGGCGTCCGCGCCACGGTGGTCGACCGGACCAAGGCTGCCCGCCTGCACCGGGTCGTCACCACGCGCTGGGGAGATGTCCGGGTCAAACTGCGGGGCTGGCAGGGACGGGTGATCGACGCCACCCCCGAATACGAGGACTGCGTGGCCCTGGCCCGCGCCCATGACCTCCCCCTTCGCGACGTCACCGCCGAGGCGCACCGCCAGGGTGAGGCCTACTCCGGGCGCCGCCTGGCCGACCTCGCCGACGACCCCCTGGCGACGGCCTCGATCGACCGGCCGCGCCCGACGAGACCACCGGCCTGACTCTTCTCGACCTGGCGCCACCGGTCAGTCCGGCGACGGGGTGTGGCTAGTGCCCTGTCGGGCGCCACCGGATGAGTGCGTCCAGGGTCGCCAAGTCACCGCTCCCCATGCGCCACAGGACGACCCCATAGGTGAGGACCCCGGCGCTCGCCGGCAATGCGACCAGGGCGACCTCGGTCAGGCTCGTCCCGCCACCGACACCGGACCAGACCATCCCCCGCCAAAGGACCCAGGCCACCGCCGAACAGGCCAGGCCCGCGACCAGGCACCGGCACGGGGTGCCGCCGAGGTCACCTAACCCGTGGGGAAACGTCCGTCGCCGCAGGCGCCAGAGCAGGCCCGCCTGGACCGCGAACAGGGTCGAGTTTGCCAGGACCAGGCCGGTCATCCCCAACGGCTCGACCAGGGCCACCGCCACGACCACCGAGACGATCGTCGCTATGATCCCGACCCGGACTGGCAACCAGGTATCACCCCGGGCATAGGCGGCGAAGGTGAGCAACTGGGCCAGCGCCGCACAGACCGTTCCCGGTAGGTAGGCGACGGTCGCCACCACGGTGGCGCGCGCGCCCGCCTCCCCGGTCGCCCCGTGTCGGAACAGCAGGTCCACGGTCGGCACCGAGATTGCCGCCAGGCCGAGCGTGGCCGGTGCGGTCAGGAGGCAGACGAGCCGGAATGCCGATCCGAAGGTCGCCGCGAACCTCGCCTCGTCGCCGGTTCCGAAGGCCCGGGCCATCGCCGGCAGTGCCGCCAGTCCCACGGCCGCCGCGACCAGCCCCAGGATCAACTGGATCAACGTCGTGGCGTAGCGCATCGCGCCCAGGGCATGTTCTCCGGCACCCCACGCCAACCTGCGGTCGATGACCGTCCCGACCGTCGTCACGAGCAGGCCAAGGAAGACGGGGGCATAGAGTCGCCCCACCTCCCGCAGCGCCGGCTCGCGGAATGGCCAGGCGGGCACCGGTACCAGGCCCGCCCGGACCAGTGGCGGCACCTGGCAGAGAGCCAGGACGAGGGCTCCAAGCACCGTGCCCCAGGCCAGACCCCGCACCCCCGCCTCTTGCCCGGCGACCAAGACCACGCCGACCACGGCCGCATTGCGGGCCGCGATCCCGAACGACGGAGCCGCAACCCGCCCGGCCGCGTGCAGCATCGCCATCCCGACCACGCCCGCGCCCAGGAGGACGGTCGCCGGCATGACGATCCGGACCAGGTCCACCGTCAGGGCGACCGCGGCCGGGTCCCGGGCGTCCCCGAGGCCGCCGGCCGTGGTCATCGTCGCCACCACCGCCGGGGCAAAAACCATCACGATCATCGCCACGGCCGCCGTGACCAGCAAGACTACCGTCAGCAACGCCCCGCCCACCCGCCGGACCTCCTCTCGTCCTCCCCCCATCGTGCGGGCCAGCACGGGGATCAGGGCCGCCTGGAGGGCACCGCTGACGGCGAGGTCGAAGAGCAGGGTCTGGACGTTATCGGCGATCGTGAAGGCGGCCATCGCGTCACCGCTGCCGAACCGATTCGCCGCAACCAACTCGCGGCCCAGGCCGAGGACCCGACTGGCCAGCGTCCCCAGCATGAGCAGCGCGGCCGAGACGCCGATACTGGCGGCCGTTGGCCCGCCAGCATTCCCGGGTGGGGTCGCGACGTCAGCGATCGAGATGGGCCGCCCCCCACCGCTCAGCGGAATCGGACCCAGGCGATGGCGAGGGCGACACCGACGTAGAGCAGGTCGGGTACGAGGGCCAGCCGCAGGAGCGTCGTCACGGACACGGGCTGCCGGAACTCTTCCAACACCTGGTCGGTCAGGACGAAATCCGACAACGCGTTGATCTGTTCCAACGAGATGCCATAGCGCTGCGCCATCACTGCCCGACTGACCGCCACGCCGGCGAGCACCATGACGATCGCGACCAATTGGAGGTCGACCCCCCGCTTCCCCTTGCTGATCCGCGCCATTGCTTCGACCCCGCCGAAGCCGAGGAGCAGCGAGAGATAGAAGCCCCAATCGGGCAGGAACCCCCACGCCACGCCGACCAGCGCGGCGATGCCCAGGCCGGTCACGGCCGACAGGGCCAGGGTCGAGGTATTCGTCCTGTAGGTCGGGAGGCCCCGCACCCCGGCGCAATCGGGGCACCGGAGCCCGACCGGGGTCCGCACCCCGCACCGGGGGCAGATCGGCTTGCCACAGCGAGAACAACGGAGGCGGGTCAGAACGGAGGGGTGGTAAGAGCAGGAGGTCTCTCCACGCTCGAATTCGGGCGGCGCGGTTGCGGTCATCCGGGAACAGGACCGATCGGTGAGGGCCGAGGCGACGCGAGCGGGCCGGGTGCCCGCTTCCGTGCGAGAAGCATAATCCATCCCTCACCTGGCCACCGCGCGGCCAAACGTAGCAGGACACGCCATGGCCAGCCAGGTCTGACGGACGCGATCGCCACGCCCTTCATCGTGCCCCGCCAGAGGTCGCTCACGTTGTCCTGTCCGTCCGCACCCGGTACACCAGGTCAGTGGTCACGGTCGCCGAGAACTCCACACCGACCCCCGAGCCTCATCCCCGGGGACGAGGGCCGGGAGATCGCGGGGCCTTGACGAACCTCTATCCGAACCCGCGACCCCCACCGCCTCCTCCACCGCCCCCACCGCCGCCGCCAAATCCGCCCCCGCCGCTGAAGCCGCCACCGCCCCGGCCGCCGGACGACACGCCCCCGAATACTTCGGCGGCAGAGTTCAACATGTCGAAGAAGCCCTGACTGCCCGAGCTCAGGCTCCGGCCGGTCGCGTCGCTGGCGTCCTGCAGGTCCGGGATGCCGAAATCAGGCAGCCCACCGCCCCCACCACCGCTCCGGTCGGTCGACCCTCCCCAGGCACCACCGCCGAATGGGCTACCGCCGATCACCCATCCTCCGCCCCCGCCATACCCACCCCGCCGGACCCGGCCGCGACCGGGCATCGGGTCGATCAGGATATCGGGGATGCCGCCCCCGACGTCGAACCAGGTCGGCATTGGCGTGTTGACCTGCGCGAATTTGGCCGTCCACTCCCGGTCTAGGCCAAAGGCCACCGCGTAGGGCAGATACCGGTCGAAGGTCTCCTTGGCCTCGTTGAGGTCCTCATACTTCTCGATCGAGGCCAGGTAGCGCCGGAACGCCGCCCACTTGGCCTTCTCCTCGGAGCCCGCCATCGTCTTGCGGGGCATCGCCCCGGCCAGCCGTCGCAGCACCAAAGCCAGTCCACCGAAGATGATCACCGGGAACCAGACGAAGGGAGCGATGGTGCCGAAGGCCCCGATCGAGACCACTCCGACCACCACGGCGATCACCAGCACGATCCCCGCACCGCGCCGCCAGGCCGCCCGCGTCTCCTCAGGTGACCGTGGGAACAACTTCGCGTCCACCAGCTCGGCGTACAGCTCGGCCCGGATCTCCGGCTTGGTCGCATCGAAGGCGGTCTTGGCCTCGCTTAGGTTGATCACCGCGCCGGCGGCAGCGCCGCTCCCGAACAGGGTATCGACCAGGGTCCGTTCGAATGGCCGCAGGGCAGCGTCCGGCGTCCTCAGCGTCAA